>JBIKWX010000177.1:0-7437 GCA_044356095.1 Roseomonas sp. | reverse complement strand
CGGTGCCGGGCATCTGGTCAAGATGGTCCATAACGGCATTGAATACGGCATGATGCAGGCGCTGGCCGAAGGGCTTGATCTGCTGCGCCATGCCGATAGTCCAGAGTTACCAGAAGATCAGCGGCTTAGCGTGGATATTGCCGATGTGACGGAAGCCTGGCGGCGCGGTTCGGTCATTACCTCCTGGCTATTGGACCTGACCGCGAGTGCGCTCGCCGAAGACCCTGATCTTACAAAATATTCCGGCAAGGTGGGGGATTCCGGGGAAGGCCGCTGGACGGTGCAGCAGGCGGTGGAAACCGCCGTCGCCGCGCCAGTGCTGACGGCAGCGCTTTATGCCCGCTTCCGGTCGCGGGATCAGGTCAATTTCGGCGATCGCGCGCTTTCGGCCATGCGCCATGGCTTTGGCGGGCATCTCGAGCCCAAATAACCATGCGCGCCGCCGCGATCATTGTGATGGGGGTATCGGGGTCGGGTAAATCCACCATTGGCGCCCTGCTGGCCGAGGCGCTGGGCTGGCCCTTTGCCGATGCGGATGGCTTTCACCCGGCGGCGAATGTCGCGAAAATGGCCTCAGGCCAGCCGCTGACGGATGAGGATCGCTGGCCCTGGCTGGATGCGATTGCCGCGCATATCGGGGCGGCGCGCAAGGCAGGACAGCCCGTGGTGGTGGCCTGTTCGGCGCTCCGGCGCGCGTATCGGGACCGGCTGCGCGCCGGGCATGGCGATGTGGTGTTCCTGCATCTGGCGGGCGCACCTGCGCTGATTGCGGGCCGTCAGGCCGCGCGGCAGGGCCATTTCATGCCGCCTTCTTTGATGGCGAGCCAATTCGCCACCCTGGAAGACCCCGCCGAGGAAGCCGATGCCGTGACGGTTTCGGTACAGGCCTCCCCGGCGCAGATTGTGGAGGCCGCCCTAACCCAGCTTGCCTTCGCCGGTATGATCGCGTCCCCTAAGGCGGATCCATAAAGGCCGAGGAGGTCGAAGCCCGCGCGATCAGGGACCGCATGGAAGGGTTTTCATGCCCCTCATGCGCGGTCAAGGCCTCCATGGGGCAGAAATACTCATGCGGCTGGGGCACCTGATTGCGCGCGAAGCCGGTGTAATGTTCCCGTTGCAGCCCATAAAGCACCCGGATATCGCGCACCGGCAGGGTCAAGCCCACAAGGGGCTCGGCAATACAGGCCGGGATCATGCGCCAGCGCGGCGTGTCATCCCCCGGCTGAATGGGCGCCACCAGCCAGGGCAAGGGGCAGAAGGCAAGCAAGGAGGTGGTGGAGGGCGCGAAGCGGGACCGCTTATCGAGCAAATTCTGGAAGGTGGAGCAGGCTTCAATGCAGAGGATATCCGCATAGGGGTCCTCCGGCGTGCCGCCGAAATGCAGCCAAAGCCCGTCCGGGATGGTGCGCATCCGGTCAGAGCCTGGCACCTTCAGATAGGGCTGGGCGATTGGCTCCCCCTCGCTCGGACGGGCGCGGAGCCAGGATGCACCCGCACTGGCGGTTGCACCCGGCGGGCGCTGTGGCCAGGTTTTCAGCCGGGCGCGGACGACATTGTCGAGCCGGATGGTTTTACGAGCACTCCGCAGGGCCTCACTCATAACACGAATTACCTCTCATCAATACAACCTATGGTTAAAACAATATGAATCGAGCCTGCTAAATCAAGCGAAATCTGATGGCAAAAACACCAAAACTTCGAGTCAAATGGGAGCTTAAGGGGGGGTTCTTAATTTTTAACTTCAAAAGCGCCAAGTAACTGATTCTATAGACTCATGCTTAAAATTCCGTGAGATTTTGGAGTCTCAGAAAGAAAAATACAACCATAAGATGCATTTTCAAACGCTCATATTCTTTGTATTTGTTTTGTTCTTGTCTTGCAAGCATCTTCGTTGCCCCGAGCGTCATTTCCGTCCCCGAAAATCCCTTCTAGACTATGACCGAAGCCCACCCAAAGGCTTGCTCGAAAGGAAAGCGCCCATGCCCATTACCCGTCTTGCCCCGGAACAGCGCCTCTCTGGCGCCGTGATCGGGGGCGGCCTGATTTGGCTCGCCGGCCAGGTCGCCGATGACACGAGCCTGGATGCGGAAGGCCAGACCACCGATATCCTGAAGCAGATTGACGCGCTGCTGGCCGAAGCCGGCACGGATAAGCGCGCTTTGCTGTCGGTCACGGTGATACTGGCTGATATCCGCGATGCGCCGGCCATGAACCGCGCCTGGGATCGCTGGCTGGACCCGGCCCATAAACCCGCCCGCATGACGATTGAGGCCGCTTTGGTGGACCCCAGCTGGAAGGTGGAAATCACCGGGGTCGCCTTGGCGCCGTGAACGCGCCCCCTGCCCCGCGCGGCCCACGAGCCTGGCTGCGCGCGACCGCCCTCACCCTTGGCTTTGGCTTTCTGGTGGCAGGCGGGCTTGCGGATCAGGGCGCGCTTTTGCCGCTGCTGCTGATTGCCGTGGCTGCTCTGGCCATTGGCTTTTTTCACCTGCTGTTTCCGCAGGGCATGCATTTCGGCTTCGGCGCCAGTGCCGGGCTTGCGGTTTATGCCTGTCTTTTTGTGGTGATTGGGCGCGCCGCCTTCCCAGAGGCCGCCGCCCTTCCCTATACCATTGCGTTCCTGCTCCCGGTGCTGGCCTTTTTGGGCTCGGTCTGGTGGCGGCGGGAAAGCCTGCGCCGGGCTGCCCAGGCCGATGCGCCTTTCGATCATGGCCATTTGCCCCGCATGGCGCGCTGGCTGATCCCGGTTTGGGTGGTGGGGGCCTTCAGCCTTTCCCTGCCGCTCAATCGTCTTTCGCCTTTTGAGCAGGGGCTGGCGCTGATGGCGGCCATGGCGGCCATTGCCGTGATTGTCGCGGCCTCCGTCCGGCCGGTCGTGCTGCTGCTGAGCGATTTGACCCTGATTACCGAGGAATTGGCGCAAAGGCTGCACCGCATCACCGTGCCGGTGATGGCCTTTCTCACGCTTTACAGCCTGCTGGTGATTGCCTTTGCCTGTTTTTACCGCATCGCCGATGGGGTTTCGCGCCTGCCGCTGTTTCATGGGCCAGGGGGGCCGATCAGGCTCAGCTTTCCCGATGCGCTCTATTTCAGCCTGGTGACGCAAGCGACGGTCGGCTTTGGCGACCTGACGCCGCATGATGATGGCATAAGGCTGCTGACCGGGGTGCAGGTGCTGGCGGGGCAGATTTTGTTGCTGTTTGGCTTTGCCGAGATCATGCGCAGCCGGCGCGTGCAGATGACCGAGGGCGAAGAAAAACGCCCCAGACCCGCCGGGGATTAAGCATTTTCAAGCCAAGTGGTTACACTTGGCGACTCGGAAAATGCGACAAAACAGAGAATCTGGCGCGTGGCGGATAAGCGGATGCAAATCCGCCACGCGACAGGCGCCATTCCGCCGCAATTGGGGTATTGCATTCGAACATTGAGATTAGGGACGCTGCGCATGGTAACGCCAGCCTATTGGCAGGGAAAACGAGTTCTGGTGACCGGGGGGGCGGGCTTCCTTGGCGCCAACCTCTGCCACGCCTTGGCCGGCATGGGGGCGCGCGTCACGGCGCTTGATGCCATGATGCCCGATGGCGGTGCCTCGGCCCGCAATCTGGAAGGGGCGGGCGTCTTGCTGGTGCGCGGCGATATTCGCGACACGGAATTGCATTCGCTTTGTGACGGCATTGATGTGCTGTTCAATATGGCGGCGCAAACCAGCCATATGGGCGGGCAGAAGGACCCTGTGGCCGATATCGCCATCAATGCGGTGGCGCAGGTGCGCCTGATTGGCGTGATGCGTGAAGCGGCACCCAAGGCAATCGTGGTGCATGCCTCCACCCGGCAATTTTATGGCCGGCCACGCAGCTTGCCGGTGGATGAACTCCACCCGGTCAATCCGCCCGATGCCAATGGCGTCTCGAAATGGGCGGGTGAGCAATATTGGCTCCTGGAAAACCGTGTGTTGCATCGCCCGGTGGTGTCGCTGCGCCTGACCAATTGCTACGGGCCGCGGCTACGCATCCGCGATGCGCGCCAGACCTTTCTGGGCATTTGGATCCGCCGCGTGCTGGAAAATGAGGCGTTCGAAGTCTGGGGCGGCGCGCAGCTGCGTGACCTGACTTATGTAGATGATGTCACCAGCGCCTTCCTGATCGCCGCCGAACAATCGGGCAAGCCAGATGTTGCTGGCCAGGTCTTCAATATTGGCGGCAGCCCGCCCATTTCATTGCTGGATTTGGCAGATAAGCTGATCTCAGCCAATGCTGGGCAGGGCCGCTATGAATTGCGCGAATTCCCGGCCGATCGGGCGCCGATTGATATCGGGTCCTATGCCGCGGATGATCGCGCCTTCCGCAAGGCAACCGGCTGGGTGCCGGCGATTGACCTTGATCAGGGGTTGAAGCTTTCCCTTGACTGGTATCGCCAGCGTCTTGCTGACTATTTGTGACCCTGAAACGAAAGAACGCGACATGAATGCGCCCGTCATCACCATGATCCCCCAGGCCGATCCCGGTGCCGGCTATCGCGCCCAGAAGGCCGAGATTGATGCCGCGGTCGCGCGCGCGCTCGCCAGCGGCTGGTATATCCTTGGCAAGGAAGGCGCGGCGTTTGAGGAAGAATACGCTTCCTGGCTTGGCACCCGCCGCGCGATTGGTTGCGCCAATGGCACGGATGCGCTGGCCTTGATCCTGCGCGGGCTTGGCATTGGGCCGGGCATGAGTGTGGCCACTGTTTCCCACACGGCGGTTGCGACGGTTGCCGCAATTGAAATGGTGGGGGCGACGCCGCTGCTGTTGGATATTGATCCCGATACCTACACCATGGATGCGGATGAGCTGTTGAGCGTGCTGGATCATCCGCCGCCCGGCCTGCCGCCTTTGCGCGCCGTGATCCCGGTGCATATTTATGGTCAGGCCTGCGATCTGGACCCGATGCTGGAAGCGACGCGCACGGCGGGGATCGCGCTGATCGAGGATTGCGCGCAATGCCATGGCGCGACGCTGAATGGTGCCAAGCTTGGCACGCTTGGCACAGCTTCCGCCTTCAGCCTCTATCCCACCAAGAACCTCGGCGCGCTGGGTGATGGTGGTGTGCTGGCGACAAATGATGAGGAACTGGCAGACCGTATCGCGGCCATTCGGCAATATGGCTGGAAGGAACGCTATATCAGCGACCTGGTCGGCGTGAATTCGCGGCTTGATGAGGTGCAGGCGGCGATTTTGCGCGTGAAACTGACGGCGCTTGATGCCGGCAATGAACGCCGCCGCGCCATCGCTGCTGCCTATGATGCCGCTTTGGCTGGTGGGCCTTACGCGCCACCGCAGCGCCGTGCGGGGGCCGAGCATGTGTTTCATCAATATGTGCTGCGCATGCCGGATCGTGCGGCGGTGCAGGCGAAGCTGAAGGAACAGGGCATTGGCACGGGCATCCATTACCCGGTGCCGGTGCATTTGCAGCCCGCCTATCAGGGTCGCGTCCCGCTGGGTCCTGCCGCCTGTGCCGAGACCGCCGATGCCGCGCAGGAGGTGATGAGCCTGCCCATGTATCCCGAATTGACCGATGCACAGGTGGAACGCATTTGCGCTGGGCTGCGGAGCCTGCAAGGCTGAATACTGCGGCAGCCTTGGCGCGGGTTTGCCTTGTCAGCGTTGCCTATAACAGCGCTGATGCCTTGCGCGGGATGCTGGCTTCGCTGCCGCCAGGTCTTGGCGTGATTGTGGTGGATAATGCAAGCCGCGATGACAGCGTGGCAGTGGCCGAAGCCGCTGGTGCGCGCGTGATCCGCAATGGCGCCAATCTTGGTTTTGGCGCGGGCTGCAATATCGGGATGGGTGCAGCCGCAAGCGAATTCGTGCTGCTCGCCAACCCCGATACGCGCTTGGATGGGGCGGCGATTGCGCGGTTGGTTGCCGCCGCCGATGCCTTTCCCGATGCTGCGATCCTGGCTCCGATGCTCTGCGATGAAATCGGCGCGCGCGTCAGGTCCTGGGATGTGGAGCAACTGCATCGCCGGAAGCTTGCGCGTAAACGTGATGCCGAGCCCTGGCCGGAAGGGCCGTTATGTGCCGAATTCCTCTCCGGCGCTTGCCTATTGCTGCGCGCGTCGGAGGGGCTGCGCTTCGATGAAGCCTTTTTCCTGTTCTATGAGGATGATGCGATCTGCGCCGCCGCGCGCGCCAAGGGGCGCAGCCTGGTGCTGGTGCCGGATGCGGTGATGCATCACGCGGGCGGCGGTTCTTCCGCGCCATCGAAAGCGCTTTCCGCCTTCAAGGCGCGACACATGGCCTGGAGCCGCTTGCATTACATGGCGCTGATGCAGGGTGACGTGGCGGCGCGGCGCGAGGCCTGGGCGCGGGTTTGGCATCATCTGGGCAAGGCATTGGGCCACGGGATCACGCTGCGGTTGGATAAGCTCCGCGCCGATGTGGCGGGGCTTGGCGGGACGCTGGCCTGGTTGCGCGGGCGCCGAGCCTGAACGCCTTACTCCGCCAGCATCTTCCGGGCGACGATCAGGCGCATGATCTCATTCGTGCCTTCCAGAATGCGATGCACGCGGAGATCACGCACGATCTTCTCAATGCCATATTCCGCCAGATAGCCATAACCGCCCAGCAATTGCAGCGCATCATCAGCCACGCGTGACGCGGTATCGGTGACGAAGCGCTTGGCCATGGCGCAGAACATGGTGGCGTCAGCCTCCCCACCATCCAGCTTGGCGCAGGCACGCCAGAGCAAAGCGCGCGCTGCTTCCAATTCAATGCGCATATCGGCAAGTTTGAATTGCGTATTCTGGAAATCGCTGATCGCCTTGCCGAAGGCGCGGCGTTCTTGCGTGTAGCGCAGCGCAATATCCAAAGCGGCTTCCGCGCCCCCCAAGGAACAGGCCGCGATATTCAAGCGCCCACCATCCAGCCCTGCCATGGCGAAGCGGAAGCCCTGCCCTTCCGCACCAAGCAAGGCTTCAGCGCCAACGCGCGCATCTTCGAAAATCACCTGCCGCGTGGGCTGCGCATTCCAGCCCATCTTGCGTTCATTGGCGCCGAAGGAAAGCCCGGGCGTTTCCTTTGGGATCAGCAGCGCGGAGACACCACCCGGCCCATCACCACCGGTGCGCAGCATGGTCAGGTATAGGTCGGACGCGCCAGCGCCCGAGATGAACTGCTTGGTGCCATTCAGCACATAGCCCTGATTGTCACGCGAAGCGCGCGCCTTCAGTGCCGCCGCATCACTGCCGGAACCTGGCTCCGTCAGGCAATAGGATGCAATCGCTTCCATGCTGATCAGCTTCGGCAACCAGGTGCTGCGCTGCGCATCATTGCCGAAGCGGTCAATCATCCAGGCAACCATGTTGTGGATGGACATGAAGGCGCTGATGGTGGGGCAGCCTGTCGCGAGTGCTTCAAACACCACCGCCGCGTCCAAACGCGTCAGGCCCGCACCGCCTGA
>JBIKWX010000176.1:0-7447 GCA_044356095.1 Roseomonas sp. | reverse complement strand
CGAAGCGGTCCAGATATTCCACCGCCGTGCCGCCTCCACGACGGCGCGCATATTCCTTCTGATAGGCGGTTTCCACCAAATGCATATGGATCGGCGCATCATGGCTGCGTGACAGCTCTGCCATTGCCGCCAGGGCCTTGTCTGAACACCAATGCAGATTGGCCGGCGCCAATTGCACGCGCACGCGCCGCTTGGCGTTGTGGCTGCGATGGAGGTTGCGGAACAGATCGAGGTTATCTTCCAGCGACAATTGAAAACGATCAAACCAGCGCTGCATCGGCCCGCGCAATTCACGTGGCAGGCTCGCCACAAAATCCTGATCCGCCTGATAGACCAGCCGGTTCTGGTCGCGCAGCGCGAAGCAATAGGAAACGCGCATGCCGATATCCTCATAGGCGCGAATGATCTCACCGGCGCGCTTCTCAACATCAGGCAGCTTGCCCGGCGCCCAGCCATGCAAATGCTGCACGGTGGTAATGCCGGACCCGATCATCTCAAATGCGGAATAGAGCGTATCAAGGTAAGGGTTCACATTGCGCGCCACCATGCGCGTGACGAACCAAAGCTCCAGCGGCATATCGGGCGAGCCCAATTGCACCGGCGTCAGCCCGACATGGTGATGCGCATTGACAAAGCCAGGCAGCATCACTTCGCGCCCCGAGCCCACCACCGGCAGGCTTGGATGCTTGCGGCGCAGATCATCGTAGGTGCCGATTTCGGTGATGATGCCATCTTCCTGGATCAGCGCACCATCGGCGATTTCCTCAACGGCGGTGGCCGACAGGGTTTTGGTGATCATGGCGCGGCTGCGCACAAGGGTTGCGGCCATCAGGGCTCTCCGGTCTGGGCGGCTTCAGCTTACCGCGAAACCGAAGCCCCGAAAGCGGGGGGTCTGGACGGCGCGGCGTGAAGCGCGGATGCTTCGTCCCAAAGCAAGTCGGAGGAAAGCATGCTCAGTCTCAAAGGCAAGGTCGCCATCGTCACGGGGGCAGGTTCGGTCGGCCCCGGTTGGGGCAATGGCAAGGCGACGGCCGTGTTGCTCGCGCGCCAGGGCGCCAAGGTCTTTGGCTTGGACAATAACGCCGCCGCGGTCGAGGAAACCATCAGCATCATCAAATCGGAAGGCGGCGAGGCGGCGTCGCATATCTGCGATGTGCTCGATTCCGAAAGTTTTCAGGCGGCGGTGGAAGCCGGTGTCGCGCGTTATGGCCAATTGGATATCATGGTGAATAATGTCGGCGGCTCACACCCGGGCGGCGCGGAATCCATGCCGGAGGAGGTTTGGGATCGCCAGGTGGATTTCAACCTGAAGTCTGCTTTCCTTGGCTGCAAATTCGCGCTCCCACATCTGAAGAAGCGGCCAGGAAGTGCGATTGTGAATATCTCCTCCATTGCCGGCTATCGGATGCAGGCGGCACGGCCGCATGTTGCCTATAGCGCCACCAAATACGGCATTGTCGCGCTGTCCAAATCAGTGGCGATTGAAAACGCCAAGGCAGGCGTGCGCTGCAATACCGTGGTGCCGGGGCTGATGCATACGCCTTTGGTCGAACATCGGCTGGTGCGCCAATTGGGCGGCAATGACGCCGCCGCGCTGATCGCCAAGCGTGATGCGCAAGTGCCGCTCGGCAAAATGGGTGATGGCTGGGATATCGCTCATGCGGTGCTGTTCCTGGTCTCCAATGAGGCCAAGCACATTACGGGGACGGAATTGATCGTGGATGGCGGCATCACCGCAACGGGTGCGGTCTGATAACGAAGGGGCAAAACCATGCAGCACAAACTCTCCCGCCGCACGCTGACCGGTGCAGCGCTTGGCATACTCAGCACGCCCGCGCTGGTGCGTGCACAAGACACCTTCCCCAATCGGCCCATTACGTTGGTGGTGCCCTCCCCTGCCGGCGGCGGCACGGATTTCAGCGCCAGGCTGATTGCTGATCAGCTGGGCCGCGCGCTGGGTGGTTCCATGGTGGTGGAAAATCGCCCGGGCGGGAATGATGTGGTTGGCCTGACTTCTGTGCTGCAAGCGCGGCCGGATGGCCATACGCTGCTCTGTGGCTATTGCGGCACCATGACCGGGCGAGTTGCCGTTGGCACCTTGGGCGGCATTGTGCCGGCGCGAGATTTCATGCCGATCGGGCAAATCACCGATACACCGCAGCTTTTCGTCACCCACCCGTCGGTGCCGGTAAATTCGATGCGGGAATTCATCGCCTATGCCAAGCAACGGCCGGGCGATCTGACCTATGCCTCGGCGGGTGTTGGGTCCATGCATCACCTCGGCGCGGAATTGCTCAAGCTGCGCGCGGGCATTGACATGCTGCATGTGCCCTATCGCGGCACGGGCGAGACCATCCGCGACCTGATCGCGGGGCGCGTGCAATTCTACATGAATTCGCCGCCGCCACTGACGCCACTCGTCGCGGATGGCAAGCTACGCGCGCTTTGCGTCAGTTCCAATGAACGCCATCCAGGCATGCCGAATATCCCCTCGGCCAAGGAAGAAGGGCTCGCTGACCTCGACCTCAATGTCTGGTTCAGCCTATTTGCGCCGCGCGGCACGCCGGAACCTGTGGCGCGCTTGCTCGCCCAGAAGTTGAATGAGGTGCTGGCCGATCCCGCCATCCGCAAACGTGCCTTTGATGCCGGCGCGCTGGTGGTGCCTTCAACGCCTGAAGCCTTGGCCGCGCGCATGGAACGCGAAACGGCAGCCTGGGCGGAGGTGGTGCGGGCGGCCAAAATCACCGCCGGTTAACCCTTCTGGCGCAACCGGTGGCGCGCTTCACGGTAACTTAACCGGGTCAGGCGAAAATGTCTCCAGGTGATCCACCCTGGATCGCCTGATGGTGAGCCATGCCGATTCCAACTTACGCCGATGCGGTGCGTTTCGTGCGCCGCCAGCCACGGATCAATGCCAGCACCTTGGCCGACGGCCTTGGCATCCGCTGGAGCTTGGCGCTGGATTATCTGGAACGGATGGAACGTGCCGGCGTGGTCGGCGCGATTGAAGATGATGGCTGGTGGCCAGTTGCCCGCGTTGAAGGCCCGCCGGCGGCGCGCAAGCCAGGCACGTATAGCCCCGGCAAAGCCACGCTTCTGCGACGCGGTCCGCCGCCCGCGCGCGAGAAGCCACCCGAAACCGCAAGCCTTCCGCCGCCAACAAAGCCATCTGCCACCCATGACCAGCAGCAATTGCTGGACAAGCTGCGCGAAGCCGCCCGCGTCTTGATGGCCGAGCGGGAGAATATGCAAAAGCTCCGCGATGCCTGCCGGCTGCTGATTGCGGAACGTGAAGCCTGGAAGCGCCGCGCCTTGGCCGCCGAGGCACGCATGCTGACCGAAGAAGCGGATGAAATGGATCGTCAGCGCTTTGATGCGCTGCGCCGTGTGCTCGCCCGCGAATTGCATCCGGATTACGCGCCGCCGGATCGCGGTGATTTGTCGCTGCGTGAGGCTTTGTTCAAATCCATCTGGCCCAAGGTGGAACAGATCGAACGCAAGGGGCGGTCTGGTTAAGCTAGTTTAGCGGCCCAACCACCGCGCCAGGCGCTCCGGCGCCGCCGCCATATCCGCTTCCGGCCCGCAATAGGAAAAGCGCAAAAACCGCCCACCGCGCCCGCGGTCAAAATCAAGCCCGGTGGTGGCGGCAATCCCCGCCCCTTCCAGCATGGCCGCCGAAAACGCCGCGCTGTCATTGGTAAGCGCCGAGACATCGCACCACAGATAGAAGGCGCCGTCGGCGGCGGCGATCCGGTCAAACCCCGCACGCGGCAGGCCGGCCAGAAGCGCGGCGCGGCTCCGCGCATAGGCTGCCTTGTTGCCTTCAAGTTCCTCGCGGCAATCCATGGCGGCCTCTGCCGCCACCTGCGCGATATGCGGCGCGCTGATGAACATGTTTTGCGCGAGGCATTCCACCGGGCGGATCAAATCCTCGGGCAGCACCAGCCAGCCGATGCGCCAACCTGTCATGGACCAGTATTTGGAGAAACTATTCACCACCACGGCGCTATCGCTGAAGGCAGCCGCGCTGCTTTCGGCAACCGTGCCCCAACTCAGGCCGTGATAGATCTCATCACTGATCAGCCGCACGCCTTCCGCATGGCACCAGCGCGCAATGGCGGCCAATTCATCGGGCGCCAGCATGGTGCCGGCGGGGTTGCAGGGGCTTGCGATAATCAGGCCAGCCGGACGCGGGTCGAGCTTTTCCAGCATGGCGACGGTCGGCTGAAACCGTGTTGCGGCATCGCATTCCAGTAATTGCGGGCGCATGCCAAGCGCTTGCAGGATATTCGCATAGGGCGGGTAGAAGGGCGCGGCCATGGCAATGGCATCGCCCGGATCAAACGCCGCCAAAAACGCGAGCGGAAAAGCGCCTGAAGCGCCCATGGTCACCGCGATGCGCCGCGCCGGGACAACCAGCCCGTAATGATCCAGATAATGCCGCGCGATCCTCTCCCGCAGCGATAGCAATCCAAAGGCTTCCGTATAGCCAAGCGGCGCGCCGGCATTGAGTGCGCGGATAGCGGCTTCAGCCGCGCCGCGCGGGGCGCCGGTGCCTGGCTGGCCGACCTCCATGCGGATGATCCCGGGCGCGCCGGGCGGCAGGCTGGCTGCGCGCGCATTGGCCGCCGAAATCACATCCATCACCAGAAATGGCGGCGCTTCCGCCCCGCGCCCGATCTTGAGCACCATGCTCAGCGCCCGAAACTGCCAAGCGCAACACCGCCGCCACGCGGATCGGCAGCGCCAATGCAGGCGGGGCCATTGGTCGGCACAAGCCCGGCGCAAGAAATCACGACGCCGCGCCCGGGCGCCGGCACCCCGACAAAGGGATCAGCCGGCCCGGCCCGGCGCTGCACCGCCGCCAAGGGCATGGCCGTTGCCGCCAAAGCCGCCTGCCCGCCACTGCCGGACGCCGCCGCACGGAAGCGCCGCATATCGGGCCGTGCGAGGATAGCAACGGGCAGAGGCGCTGCGTCCACTCGGCCAATGCCAGGCGCGGCGGCCAGCAATATGCCCGTGCCCGGCACGATACGCCCCGTGCCGAACAGGTTGTTCATGCTGAAGGCGCAGGATACCGCATTGCCTTCCCGATCAAGCGTAATCAGCGAAGCCCCTGCCCCCGCCCCGGCGGCACCATCCGCGCCCGGGGTTTGCCCGGCCATCGCGGCCTGCAGCGCGCCTGCCATACCCGGCGATGCCTCGGTGCTCAGTAGCGCCAGATCGGACCCGAGCGCCGAGCGCGCAGGGCCACCCACACGCACCCGCGTGGCGCGGAGTTCGGCTTCAGTCAGGCCGCCGCCTGACATTGCGGAACCCTCGACCAGCCGCTCCGCGAGATTGCCCTGATACAAATCCCCAATGCCAAGCGCCGCGGCGCGCAGCTGTGCGAGCGTCGCGCTCAAATCCGGCTGGACGATGCGATCATCAAGCCTCAGCACACCACCACCTGGGCGGCCAAAAACCTGCCTTGCACTCGGGTCCTGCAACAATGGCCCAGCCACCACGGCCAGATCATCGGCGAGGGTTCGGCTGATTTCAGTACCAAGCCGTGCGAGATCCTCGGCAGGGCGGATCAGATCCTCGATCTTGAAGCGCCCGGCATTCAAATGCAGCGCGAAAAGCCCGCGCGCCATAGCCGGCAAGGCGGCTGGGCGGTCAGTGCCGGCAGGGATTTCGGTGCGCGCACCAGCAGGGAAGATGATGGCGCGCGCAAGGCCGCGCTGCGCATCCAAGGCTACGCAAACACCCCCGCCGCCAAGCCCAGCCCGGGAAGGCAGCGTCACCGCCATGGTAAAGGCGCCCGCCACCGCGGCATCCACTGCGGAACCACCGCCTGAGAGGATATCGCGCGCCACAATCGCCGCACGGGGCTCATCCGCCGCCACACCGCCCAGGAAGCCGGAGACATGGCCCGGTGTGCCAAAGGGGATATTCGAACGACCCGTGACGGTCTCAACCGTGCGATCCACGGTGGATCCCACCGTCTGGCAAGCCGCCAAGGCCAAGCCCAGCCCAATGCCAAGCAAACCCCGCCCCAGTTTCAACCTGCTGCCGTGATGCATCATGCCGCTATTCTTCCTGACTGGCCGCGCCGGCAGGCGCGTCGTGGATAGGGATTAGCATAGAAGCGCCCGAGTCCAAGGGCGGGGGTGAGGAATCGCTGCTTGCCTCATGGCGCCGGGCAGGCTTGGTTAAGCGCATCGCCACGCCGGGGACCCCGCCATCATGCAACGACGCCTGCTGCTATCCGCCCTTGCCGCCACCCTGGCCGGCCCTGCCCTGGCGCAGGGTTTTACGGAAGCGCAGCGCGCCGAAATCCTGACTATTCTGCGCGATGCGCTGCGCCGCGACCCGACCCTGCTGCGTGAGGGCCTGGCCGCGCTGCAGGCGGCCGAGGATTTTGAACGCAACGCGTCCCAAGCCCATGCCATTCGCGCGCATGAGGCAGCGCTGCTCCACAACCCCGCCGACCCGGTGCGCGGCAATCCGCGCGGTGATGTCACGATAGTCGAGTTCTTCGACGCACGCTGCCCCTTTTGCAAAAGGCTGGCTGGCGAAATGGCGGAATTGCTGCGGAAGGACCGCAATATCCGCGTGGTGATGAAGGATTTGCCGGTGCTTGGCCCCGCATCCGTGGTTGCCGCCCGCGCTTTGCTGGCCGCGCAACGCCAGGGCAAATACAATGAATTCTATGACCGGCTGATGGCGCTACGCGGCGAACCAACGGAAGCCGCGATGCGCGCCGAGGCCGAGCGGATTGGCATGGATATCCCGCGCTGGCAGCGCGATATGCTGGACCCAGCCCTGCAACAGCGCATTGATGCGAACATGGAATTGGCCCGCGCGCTGCGGATTGAAGGCACGCCCGCCTTGATTATTGGCGATGCCTTCATTCCCGGCGCGGTGCCGCTCGCGGATTTGGAACGCACGGTCGCTGAAGTGCGCCGCGCGCGAAGATGATTGGCTAAGCTACGGCGCCGTAAAACCCGCCTTTTTGTGGCTGCCATCGCAATAGGGCGCCTTGGCGGTCTGGCCGCAGCGGCAGAAGGAAGCCTGCGGGGTGCGGTCAATCTCCTCACCCGCGGCATTCTGCACAATCATGGGACCGGAAGCGCGCACCGAACCATTGGGCTGCGGGTCCAGATTGACCGGCCCGGTCACGCCAGAAATATCGCGCCCTTCGCGCTTGGCCGGCGCGCCGGTCAGCGGAATCCCAGCACTCTTGTGGCTGCCATCGCACCAGGGGCCGTTTTTGGTCGCACCGCAGCGGCAGAGCCAAGCCTCGCCGCCTTCAATAGGTTCGCCCTTCAGGGTGAGCTCACCCTTGAAGTGCAGCGGGCCGCCGTCGCGCGTGGTGATGATGGTTGCGGTCATGATGCGTGTCTCCGGAAATATGTGAACGTTATTGTGGGGGTTTAAGCCGCACCTGACCAGCCCGCCCCAG
>JBIKWX010000175.1:0-7463 GCA_044356095.1 Roseomonas sp. | reverse complement strand
ACCTCGGCCAAGATGCTTTCCATTGTGCCGCTGCTGAATGGCGGCGGTCTGTTTGAAACCGGCGCTGGCGGTTCGGCGCCGAAGCATGTCGAGCAATTCCAGGGCGAGGGTTATCTGCGCTGGGATTCGCTCGGTGAGTTCCTCGCCCTTGGTGCATCGCTTGAGCATTTGGCGCAGACCACGGGCAGCGAAGATGTGAAGGTGCTGGCCGAGACGCTTGATGAAGCGAATGGCAGGATCCTGGAACATAACCGCTCCCCCGCGCGCAAGGTGGGTGAAATTGATAATCGCGGTTCGCATTTCTACCTCGCGCTCTATTGGGCGCAGGCTTTGGCGGCGCGCGACAATAGCTCTGGCCTCGCGGCGCGCTTCAAGCCGCTGGCTGACATGCTTTCGGCCAATGAGAAGAAGATCTATGAGGAGCTGATCGCAGCCCAGGGCAAGCCGCAGGAATTGGGCGGCTATTACCGGCCCGATGATGCGAAGACCTCAGCCGCCATGCGTCCCAGCAAGACCTTGAATGAGGCTTTGGCGACGCTGAAGGCGTAAACCGCGCCCCATCAACAAAGCTATGGCGTGATCCGGGGAACTGGGTCACGCTGTTTTGCGGAGCATTTTCAAGCCAAGTGGCAACACTTGGCGGCTCGGAAAATGCGACCAGACGGAAGTTGGCATTTTCAAGCCAAGTGGCGACACTTGGCGGCTCGGAAAATGCGACCAGTCGGAAGTTGGCATTTTCAAGCCAAGTGGCGACACTTGGCGGCTCGGAAAATGCGACCAGACGGAGATTCAGAAAGATTGCCGTGAGCCAACGGGAACGGAAATCGCGCCAGCGTCAGCAGCCGCCCGCATCACGAGAACAGCAATCCTCAATCCACAATGAACAGCTTCGCCCCGATATTGGTGCGCGACATATGCGCCTCCGCCCCATCCGCCACCTGATATGACATGCCAGGCTTCAGCACAAAGACGCGTCCATCGGCGAGTGTGGTTTCCAATTCGCCTTCCAGCACCAGCAGCACATGGCCCTTCTGGCACCAATGATCCGCGACATAGCCAGGTGAGTATTCCACCATGCGCACACGAATTGGGTTTTCCGCCGGGCCGACATGGCGCGTGCGCCAAAGCGCTTCACCGGTCACACCCGCATGGCGTGTCGGTTCCACCTGCGCCCAATCAGTCGTATCGAACGGAATGGCAGCCATCTGCATGGATCAAGAACCCTTACGCATGGCCGGCGGCGGAAGAAAGCCAGGCCGGATGCACCTTTAGTTTCGCGAGTGCGGCATGCCAGGCGGTGCTGGCATCCTGATGGAACAGCAGCGCCTCATCTGCCGGGACGCTCAACCAGGAATTGCGTTGGATTTCCTCTTCCAATTGCCCCGGCGCCCAACCGGCATAGCCAAGCGCCAGCAAGCCCTGGCGCGGCCCGCCGCCGCTGGCAATCGCGCTCAAGATATCCACACTGGCCGTGAGCGCGAGTCCAGTGCTGAACCCAAGGCTGCCATCGGCCGACCAATCATCCGTATGCAGCACAAAGCCGCGGCCAGCTTCCACCGGCCCGCCGGATACCAGCCGGATCTGGCGCTGGGAAGGCACGGGCTTCAAGCCAAGCTGCTTCAGCAATTTATCAAAGGGCAGGCCTTCGATCGGGCGGTTCACCATCAGCCCCATCGCGCCATCAGCCGAATGGTTGCACAGGCACACCACGCTTTGCGCAAAGCGCGGGTCTTCCATGCCCGGCATCGCAATCAGCAAATGCCCGGTCAGATAATCGCCGGCCTTGGCGGCGGCCGCTTTGCCCTTTCTGGCCATGAGGGAAATGTGGCGCTGCCCGCGCGCCCCTGCAAGCCTTGCTTTTCGGGGCTTGACCGGGGGATCATTCCGGCGCATCGCGCTTTCCAGCAAAACGCCAAGCTTTGCCGCAACCCCAGCAACCCTGAGTTTAGATGAGGTCCCTTGCTCGCGCTTCGTGTCATTCCCTGCCTGGATGTGAAGGATGGTCGCGTCGTCAAGGGCGTGAACTTCATCGCATTGCGTGACGCCGGGGACCCGGTGGAACAGGCGCGCAATTATGATCGCGAAGGCGCGGATGAAATCACCTTCCTTGACATCACCGCCTCTGCCGAGAACCGCGATACGATCCTGGATGTGGTCTCCCGCACGGCGGCTGAGGTCTTCATTCCGCTGACCGTGGGCGGCGGGGTGCGGAGCGTGGATGATGCGCGCCGGCTTTTATTGGCGGGCGCTGACAAGGTTTCGATCAATTCCGCTGCGGTTTCGGACCCTGATCTGGTGCGCCGCGCGGCCGAGGCTTTCGGCAGCCAGGCCATCGTTGTCGCGATTGATGCGCGTCGGCGCGAGGTGGGCGGCGGGTTTGAGGTTTTCACCCATGGCGGGCGGCGCGGCACTGGCATGGATGCCATTGCCTGGGCCAGGCAGGTGGAAGCGCTTGGCGCGGGGGAAATCCTGCTGACGTCCATGGATCGCGATGGCACCAAGCAGGGCTTTGATCTGGAACTGACCGCCGCCGTGCGGGCCGCCACGCGCCTGCCGATTGTGGCATCCGGCGGCGTTGGGGAATTGCGCCACTTCGTTGAAGGCGCGAAGGCCGGCGCCACCGGTCTGCTCGCCGCCAGTGTTTTCCATTACGGGGTGTTCCGGATTGCGGAGGCCAAGGCCGCACTTGCCGCCGCTGGTCTGCCGATCCGCCCCGTTCCGCCTGTGCAGGAGGCCGCTTAAATGGCCAAGGCGACAAAACCCGGCAAGGCAAAGCAAGCGAAGCTGAAGCCAGCCGAAAAGACGCAGAAAAAGCTTGGCGTCAAAAAGAAAATCGCCAAGAAGAAGGCGGCACTGCCTTTACCGGGCGGGCTGAAGGCGAAGGGCACGAAATTGCCCAAGCGTATTCGCAAGGCGGAAGCGCGCGTATTGCAACCGCTCAGCCTTTCCCCGACCGGGGCGGATGCCATGATTCTGGATCGGCTGTGGGAAACGGTGGAACAGCGCCGGCTGGCGGGTGATGTCACCACATCCCATTCGGCGCGGCTCATGGCGCGCGGCACCGCCAAGGTCGCCCAGAAATTCGGCGAAGAAGCGGTGGAATGCGTGATTGAAGCAACCATCGGCAATCGCGCCGCGACGGTGCTCGAATCAGCCGATGTGCTCTATCACCTGATGGTGATCTGGGTGGATGCGGGCATCCGGCCAGACGAAGTCTGGGCCGAATTGGCCCGCAGGCAAGGCATTAGCGGCATTGCCGAAAAGGCAGCGCGGCCCGAGGGCATTATCCGCGCTGCCGGCACCACCAAACTGCCTTAGGGTTTAGAGGAGATCACGTTCAGAAGGAAAATCTGAACATGTGAAGATGCTCGAAAAACAACGAGGTAGAGCGGGTGGCGTGAACACATGTGAACGCAACACGCACTAGGCAGCGCGGAGATGCCCAGGGTTGAACAGGCCGCCAGGGTCCAAGGCTTCCTTCACCCGTGCGCTGATCTTGGCGAGTGGCGCTGCCTCAGCAGGCAAGACCGGCACGGCAAGGCGGAGCGCTTCCGGCGCGCGAAACAGCATGGCCGCCCCGGCTTCGGCCGCTGCCGCCGCGCTGATCGCGGCGTGATTGGCTGTGCTGGGCGTAGCCGCGATCCAGACCAGCCCACCGCCCCAATCCAGCAGGACGCGACCACCAATCGCGCCTGCCGCGGCGGCGATGCGCGGCCCGGCAGAAGGGCGCACCGATACGCGCCAGATCGCTTCATCGGGCATGGCCTGTAGCGTTTCCACTTCGCGCATACTGCGCCAGAAGGCGCGGCTTTCGACATCTTCCATCACGCGTTGCGCGCCAAAATTATCCAGCATGGCGCGCAGCTTTTGCATGCGATAGGCGACGGAGGCCGCAAAATCCTCAAGCCGCAACGCCGCGACCGCATGATCCTGCCCAGGTAGCGCCGCTGCTGCGGAGACACCGAAGGGACTGCCGAGCCCAGCGGAAAGCGCGGCCACGGCGCTGGCAAGATCAGGCGTTTCAATCAGCAGCGTCGCGCTGGTCTCAGGCGCGGGTAACACCTTGAGCGTGACTTCCGTGATGACGCCAAGCGTACCGTAAGACCCGGATAAAAGCTTGCACAAATCAAGCCCCGTCACGTTCTTGAGCACGCGCCCGCCAGAACGAAGGGCCTCACCCGCGCCATTGATGAAGCGCAGCCCCATCACATGATCGCGTGTGGCACCCCAGGCGATGCGTCGCGGGCCGGAAAGATTGGTAGCCACCACACCACCAATGCTGGGCGGCGCTGAGGTGCCGAATATGCCGTTCAAATAGGGCGCTTCGGCAATAAGCTGTTGGCCTTTCTCAGCAACCGCCGCTTCAATTTCCGCGAGTGGCGTGCCCGCGCGCGCGCTGATGATGAGTTCCGCCGGGCGATAGAGCGTAACGCCCGTCAGCGCGCGCGTCGAGACGCTGCGCGCGGCCTGCACGGGGCGCAGCATTCCGCGCTTTGATCCGTGTCCTTCAATCGCAAGCGGCTCACGCGCCGCGCGTGCCGCCTGCACTGCGGCGATGATGCCGGCCTCGCCCATCGGTGTGATCGCGGTGCTCATTCGGCAGCAATAGCCGGCTGAAGCGAGCCTTGCAGCGGGAATACCTTGGCGGGGTTGAGCAACCAGGCGGGATCGAAGGCTGACTTGATGGCGCGTTGCTGCGCCAATTCATGCGGTGCGAATTGCACAATCATCAGATCACGCTTTTCCACGCCAACGCCATGCTCGCCCGTCAGGCAGCCGCCGACTTCGACGCAAAGCTTCAGGATATCAGCGCCAAAGGCCTCCGCGCGGCGGAAACTATCGGCGTCATTCGCATCAAACATGATCAGCGGATGCAGATTGCCATCGCCTGCATGGAACACATTCGCGACCTTCAAGCCGTATTGCTCGCTCATTTCGCCAATGCGCTTCAACACATGCGGCAATTCGCTGGTCGGGATGGTGCCATCCATGCACAAATAATCCGGGCTGATCCGCCCAACCGCGCCAAAGGCACCCTTGCGACCCTTCCAGATGGCCAGGCTTTGCTCAGCGGTTTCTGCGACCTTCAGGCTGATCGGATCGAACCGCGCGCAAATATCTTTTATGCGCGCCAGCAGCGCATCCTGTTCCGCGACGCTGCCTTCCACTTCAATGATCAGCATGGCTTCCGCATCCAAGGGATAGCCGGCATGGGCAAAGGCCTCACAAGCATGGATGCAGGGCTTGTCCATGAATTCCAACGCAACGGGGATAATGCCGCTGCCAATAATGGCATCCACGGCGGCACCCGCAATTTCAATAGAATTGAAAGCGGCGAGCATGGCGCGCGCGCCTTCTGCGCTCCGCAGGATGCGCACGGTCACTTCCGTCACAATGCCCAATTGACCTTCACTGCCGGTAATCAGCCCGAGCCAATCATAGCCCGCCGCATCCAGATAAGTGCCGCCGATCTCCAGCACCTCGCCTTCAATGGTAACGAATTTCACGCCGAGCAGATTATTCGCCGTCACGCCGTATTTCAGGCAATGCGCGCCGCCGGAATTCATCATCACATTGCCACCGATCATGCAGGCAAGCTGGGATGATGGATCAGGCGCGTAGAAGAACCCCTCATTTTCCACCGCTTTGGTGATGCCGATATTCGTGACCCCAGCACCGACAACTGCGTAGCGATCCGCGTAATTGATTTCATGAATGGCATTAAGCCGCATGAGGCCCACCACCACCGCATCCGCCAAGGGCAACGCGCCACCGGAAAGGCTGGTCCCCGCACCACGCGGCACCACGCGAATGCCCTGTTCATGGCAATAACGCAGCACAGCCGCGACCTGGTCGGTCGAGGAAGGCAAAACCACCGCGAGCGGCATTTGTCGATACGCCGACAGCCCATCGGTTTCATAGGGTTTTAAGCGAATGCCTTCAGCGATCACACCGTCACCGGGCACCAAGGCTTGCAGCGCCGCAACGATTTCCGTACGGCGGGCAAGAATGTCAGGCTTTGGGGCGGGCAGGGGGATCATTGCGGCTTCCTTTGCTGACCGGAAGATGCGCATAAGGTGGCAGCAGGGCAAGGGTTAAGTCCGAAGCGGGCAGACCTTGCCCCTATCGGCGCCGCGGATTGGAGCAATAAGCATGAACCAGAGCCAGGGCACCAAAGCGCCTCATCGCATTGTCGTCGTTGGTGGCGGGGCTGCGGGGTTGGAACTCGTCACCCGGCTTGGCCACCGCTATGCCCGGACAGGTGAGGCCGAGGTCACGCTTGTCGAACGCGCCCGCACCCATCTGTGGAAGCCGCTGCTGCATGCAGTTGCAGCGGGCAGCCTCGATCGGGACCGGCATGAACTGCATTACCTGCGCCAGGCCCATAATCACCACTTCACCTATCGCTTCGGGCCCATGACCGGTCTTGACCGGGAAGCGCGCGAAGTCCTGGTCGGCGCCACGATTGACGATGAAGGGCGGCAGGTGACGCCACCAAGTCGCGTGCCCTATGACACGCTGGTGATCTGCATCGGCAGTGTGACCAATGATTTCGGCACGCCTGGGGCGGCGGAACACGCCGTGCCGCTGGAAAATGTTGCGCAAGCAAGCCGTTTTCATCGCCGCCTGGTCAATGCATGCCTGCGCGCCAATAGCCAATCCGAACCAGTGCGCCCGGGCCAGCTTCATGTCGCCATCATCGGCGCTGGCGCCACCGGCACGGAATTGGCCGCTGAACTGCACCGCACGCTGCGCGCCGTCGTCGCCTATGGCTTGGACAAGATTGACCCGGCACGCGATGTCCGCATCCGGCTGATTGAAGCGGCACCGCGCATCCTGCCCGCACTGCCCGAACGCATCTCCGCCGCCACCGCAAAACTACTGGAAGATCTGGGCGTAGAAGTGCTGGCTGGGCGGCGCGTGGCAGAAGTGCGCGCCGATGGCGTTGTGCTGGCCGATGGCGCGGTGATCCCGGGGGAGCTTGTGGTCTGGGCCGCCGGCGTGAAAGGCCCAGCCGTGCTCCGCAATATCGGCGGGCTTGAAACCACGGCGACAGATCAGCTGGTCGTATTGCCGACGCTGCAAACCACGCGTGACCCGGACATTTTCGCCCTTGGCGATTGTGCCGCCTGCCCGCGCCCCGATGGCAAGGGCAATTTGCCGCCGCGCGCCCAGGCCGCGCATCAACAGGCAACGCATCTTTTCCGCCAGATTGACCGCAAAATCCGCGGGCAGGAAGTTGAGCCCTTTGCCTATCGCGATTTCGGATCGCTGGTCTCGCTTGGGAAATACTCAACCGTCGGCAGCCTGATGGGCTTTCTGGTGGGGCGCAGCATGTTCATCGAAGGCTATTTTGCGCGGATGATGTATCGGTCCTTGTACAAGATGCACCAGACCGCGCTGCATGGGCATGCGCCGGTGCTGTGGAAGACACTGGTCGGACTGATTGCGGACCGGGGGCA
>JBIKWX010000152.1:0-8494 GCA_044356095.1 Roseomonas sp. | reverse complement strand
GCTACGAAGCAGGTTGAAGCCTAGAGCAGATCACGTTCAGATGGAATCATCTGAACGTGTGAAGATGCTCGAAAAACAACGAAGTAGAGCGGGTGGCGTGAACACATGTGAACGCAACACGCTCTAGGCGGCGATAAGCCGCTCAGCCAGGCTTTGGAACATGGGCAGCCCATCCTCGCCGCCCATGAGCGGGTCCACCAGATCTTCCGGATGCGGCATCAGCCCGCAGACGCGGAGATTGGGTGAGAAAATACCCGCGATATTGCGCGCGCTGCCATTGCGATTGGCGGCTGCCGTCGCCTTGCCTGCTTCATCCACATAGCGAAAGGCCACTAGCCCTTCGCCTTCCAGCCGATCAAGCGTCGCATCATCGGCGAAGTAATTGCCATCACCATGCGCCATGGGGGCGCGGAAGCAATCGCCCTGGCGCCATTGCGCGGTAAAGGCCGTGCCCGCGCGTTCCACCCGCAAGCGGCAATCCATGGACAGAAAGCGCAGCGTCGCATTGCGCAGCAAGCCGCCCGGCAAAAGCCCGGCTTCGATCATGATCTGAAAGCCGTTGCAGACCCCAAGCACATGCCCGCCGCCGGCCGCAAAATCCTTCACCGCGCGCATGATGGGCGATTGCGCCGCCATGGCCCCACAACGCAGATAATCGCCATAGGAAAAGCCGCCCGGCAGCACCACCAGATCAAGCCCTTGGGGCAGCGCCGCTTCACGGTGAAACAACATCGCCGGTTCGCGGCCCGAGGCACGCTTGAGCGCGAGGCGCATATCCCGCTCTCGATTCGTGCCGGGGAATACAATGATGGCTGCCTTCATGGCCTTCAGGTCCTGATCAGGCGAAGCCAATGCAGCCCGCCCATGAATATCATTGTCACCAGCGCTGCCAAGGCGGCCGCCGTCACCCAGCGATTGATCGTCCGCTTGCCGCGCGCCACCATATTGCCGCGCTTGACCACCGGCACGCGCTGTTCGCGCCAGCGCAGCCCCATGGCAATCAGCACGGTCAATACCAGCATCGCGATCAGGCTGGCCTTGACCACCTTAGACGATCTCCACCCGGAAGCTTTCGATCACCGTATTGGCGAGCAGCTTGCGCGCCATATCCTCCGCGACTTGTTTTGCCTTTGTCGGATCGGCCTCAGCCAGATCGAGTTCAATCACCTTGCCAGCGCGCACATCATGCACGCCGCCAAAGCCAAGGCCCTCCAGGGCATGGCCGATAGCCTTGCCCTGAGGGTCCAAAACGCCCGCCTTGGGCATCACATAGACACGGGCTTTCATATCAATACCAACCACCGGTCTTGCATATCGCCTCTCCTGGCGAAGGGTTTTGTTTGGCGCATCCGATTCACGTCTCCGGTGCTCGGCTTCGCCTGCGCCCTGCGACGATCGGATGCGCTCACTGGATCGCCTCCGGCCCCTTCATGTCGCGCACGCCAGCTTCTGGCAGAATGCCAAGTCGCCGGGCCACTTCCTGATAGCCTTCCTCAACCTTACCCAGGTCGCGGCGGAAGCGGTCCTTGTCCATTTTCTCCCCAGTCTTGGCATCCCAAAGCCGGCAATTATCCGGGCTGATCTCATCGGCCAGCACGATGCGCATTTCCTCATTTTCCCAAAGCCGGCCGAATTCCAGCTTGAAATCCACAAGCGTGATGCCGACGCCGAGCAAAAGCCCCGTCAGGAAATCATTGATGCGCAAGGTCAGCGCAATCATGTCATCCAGATCATGGGTGGAGGCCCAGCCGAAGCAGGTGATGTGTTCTTCCGCCACCATCGGGTCATTCAGCTCATCATTCTTGAAGTAATATTCAATGATGGACCGCGGCAGGCGCTGGCCTTCAGGAATACCCAAACGCTGCGCCAGCGACCCGGCGGCGACATTGCGCACCACCACCTCAAGCGGGATGATCTCCACCTCCCGGATCAATTGCTCCCGCATATTGAGCCTGCGGATGAAATGCGTCGGGATGCCGATCTCGGTCAGGCGCATCATCAGGTATTCGCTGATGCGGTTGTTCAGCACGCCCTTGCCGGTGATGGTACCCTTCTTCTTGGCATTGAAGGCGGTGGCGTCATCCTTGAAATACTGTACCAGGGTGCCGGGTTCCGGCCCCTCGAACAGGATTTTTGCTTTACCTTCATAGAGTTGGCGGCGACGAGCCATGGGTCAGTCATCCTTTGGCCCAAGCAGCCTTGGGCAACACACGAGAAGACTCGCTTCTATAGCAGCCCCCGCCCCAAGGGGCTACTTCACGGCCAGCACTGCGCCGGCCCGCGCCACCACACGATCCGTGAAGGCATGCGCGCTGCCAAGGTAACTGCTCGGGTCAGTCATGGCCGCCACCGCCGCCGGATCAAGCCGCGCGGCAATGGCCGGAATGCGCGATAGGGCCGCCGCCAGCGTAATGCCCTCGGCGCGCACCGCATCGCAGGCGTCATTCACCTTATGATGCGCCTCACCCCGGCCCAGAATGGGGGCAAGGCGCATCATCACGGCCTCGCCCATGATCATGCCATGGGTTGCGTCCAGATTGGCGCGCATGCGTGCTGCATCCACTTGCAGGCCCTCGGACAAAAACCGCGCCTGCGCCACCGCGCCATGGGTCAGCAGGAAGGCTTGCGGCAGGGCGAGTGCTTCCGCCTGCCAGGGGCCAGTGCCACGTTCCAGATCATGCGCCATGGCCGAGAGCATTTGCGGCACCAGCGCATGCACGCCGCGCGCCTGCGCCAGGATATATTCGCACGCGATCGGGTTGCGCTTTTGCGGCATGGTGGAAGACCCGCCACGCTTGGGCACATGGGGTTCCGCCACCTCGGCCAATTCCGTCTGCATCAGCAGCATCACATCCGTGCCGATTTTCGAAAGGCTGCCGCACAGTACCCCAAGCCAGCAGGCCACTTCCGCGACACCATCGCGCGCCACATGCCAGGGGATATCGGCTTCGATCAGGTCAAGCTCCCGCGCCAATTCGCGCGCCACCGGCAGGCCCTGATCGCCCAAGGAAGCCAGTGTGCCCGCCGCACCGCCAAAGCCAAGGCGCAGCACACGCGGGCGGAGTTCGCGCAAGCGCTCCAAAGCCGTGATCAGCGGATTGACCCAAACCGCGACCTTATAGCCAAAGGTCACCGGCAAGGCGTGTTGCAAATGCGTCCGCCCCGCCATCACCGTTGCGCGATGTTGGGCGGCCTGCGCCGCAAAGCCTGCGATGGTCGCGCGCAAATCCGCTTCAATCAGCGTGAGCCCATCGCGGATTTGCAGCACAAGCGCGCTGTCCATGATGTCTTGTGTGGTGGCGCCCCAATGGGTCCAGCGCCCGGCATCTTCCCCCGCCAATTTTGAAAGCTGATTGACCAGGCCGACCACAGGGTAGCCGGTGTTGCGCGTAGCGGAGGCCATGGCGGCGCGGTCGAGGCTCTCGGCGCGCGCAACATTGCTGATGGAGGCCGCAGCTTCAGCCGGGATGATCCCAAGCCTTGCCTGCGCGCGCGCAAGTGCGGCTTCCACATCCAGCATTTTCTGCAAATAGGCGTCTTCGCCAAAAGCAGCGCGCATGGCATCCGTGCCATAAAGCGCGCCGAGCACGGCGCCATCGGCGGGGTTCACGGGCATGATCTTTTCCCCAGAACCCGGCGCCGCGCGCCGGGCGGCAAGGCAGGTGAGTTTTTAGGCGGGTTCGGGCGCCGGCGCAGGCCGCGCGGGGGCAACCACTTCCGCGCCGCTTTCATTCAAATCGGGCGTGATGGTCTGCGCTTCGCCGCGATATTCGGGCTGATCGCCAGCCTCGCTGCCCTCCGGCCCTTCCTGGCCTTCCTGCTGCGAATAGCGGCGCTGCTGGTATTGCTGCTGATGCTGCATCGCGGCCTGGTTCATGGCGTTCAGGATGCGGAAGTAATGCTCCGCATGCTGGAAATAGCCTTCCGCCATCACGCGATCCCCGCCGCTGGTCGCATCCCGCCCAAGCTGCAGGTATTTTTCGAAAAGCTGTTGCGCCGTGCCGCGCAGCCGCAAATCCGGCCCGTTCGAATCAAAAACGTGGTTGCGATTGAGCGGCTGACCGCCACCCTGGCCGCCACCCCCGCCACTATGGCGGAACTGACCGCCCCCACCATGACGGTGACCGCCCCGGCCGCGCATGCGCTTCATGTTCATCTGTATTGCGTTTCGCTGTTCCGCATTCGGCATTTCTGGCGCGCAGCGGGCCAAGGCCCTGGGATACGTCCTGAATTCCGAGTCTGTTGCATCCAAACGGCGCCGAGAGGATCGGGTTCAACAACCGCCTTTCGGGATCAGGGAGGGGAATCGAACTTCCTCGCCTCACCGCAAAGCCCTTGTAGCGCCTTGGCCCCGCCGCGCCAAGGGCAAAATCACGCGGCGCGCAGCACCAGCGCGCGCGGTACCCCGCCAAGGTCGGCGCGGCAGGCTTCGGGTGTCAGGCCGGCTGCCCGGGCGAGGGCCTCTACCGCCGCCTGCTGGCCCTGGCCCAGTTCCAGCACCGCCACCCCACGGGGCACCAAAAGCCGGGGCAGATCGGCGATGATGTGCCGATAGGCCGCCAAGCCATCCGCCCCGCCATTCAGCGCCGAGGCCGGTTCATGCCGCGCTACTTCCGGCATCAACCCTGGGATGGCCGCGCTTTCAATATAGGGCGGGTTGCAGAGCACCAGATCAAACCGCCCGCTAAGCGCCGTCGCCCAATCGCCAGCCAGGAAACGCGCCCTGCCCGCCAGCCCCAAGCGCGCCGCATTGCGCGCCGCCAGCGCCGCCGCTTCCGGCTTCAGGTCAAGGCCAATCCCCTGCGCGGCGGGAAATTCACTTAGCACCGCCAGCAACAAGGCCCCGGTCCCGGTGCCGAGATCGAGCACGCGCAGCGCCGCGCCCTGATCCGGGCAGGCTTCCAAAGCGGCTTCGATCAAGCTTTCGCTATCCGCGCGCGGAATGAGCGTGGCGGGGGAGACTTCCAGATCAAGCGTCCAAAACCCGACGCGCCCGGTCAAATAGGCGAAGGGCTCATGCGCGACCCGGCGTGCCAGCAGCGCCGCGAAATGCGCGGCCTTATCGGCAGGCACCGCCGCGCGCGGGTCTCGCAGCAAGGCTTCCTCGGAAGTGCCCAGCACATGCGCGAGTAGCCGGCGCGCTTCGAGCCTCGGTGCTTCAATCGCCGCCCCGCGCAGCCTTTGCCCAGCCTGACAGAGAAAAAAGCCGATGGTGCCGGCGGGGTCGGCGCAGGGCGCGTCCTTCACGCCGCTTCTGCCGCCAGCCGCGCCGCCTGATCCTCGGCGATCAGCGCATCAAAAATATCGTCGAAATCGCCGAGCATGACGCGGTCAATCTTATGCAGCGTGAGGCCGATGCGGTGATCCGTCACGCGGCCTTGCGGGAAGTTGTAGGTGCGGATGCGTTCAGACCGATCACCGGTGCCGACCTGGCTGCGACGATCTGCCGCGCGCGCCTGATCAACGGCGCTGCGTTGCTGTTCGTAAAGCCGGGCGCGCAGCACTTTCATCGCCTTGGCGCGGTTCTTGTGCTGGCTTTTTTCTTCCTGCATCGCGACCACAATGCCGCTTGGCATATGGGTGATGCGCACCGCGCTATCCGTCTTGTTCACATGCTGCCCACCAGCGCCCGAGGCACGATAGGTGTCAATGCGCAGATCCTTGTCTTCGATTTGCACATCAACTTCTTCGGCTTCCGGCAATACGGCGACAGTAATGGTGGAAGTATGGATGCGCCCCTGAGTTTCGGTGGTGGGCACGCGTTGTACGCGATGCACGCCGCTTTCATATTTGAAGCGCGCGAAAACCCCGCGTCCGGCGATTTCCGCCGTCGCCCCCTTGATGCCGCCCAATTCGTTTTCGTCGTAATCCAGCACTTCAAAACGCCAGCCGCGACCTTCGGCATAGCGCTGATAGGCGCGGAACAATTCAGCGGCGAAAAGCCCGGCCTCATCCCCGCCGGCGGCCGGGCGGATTTCCAGAATGGCGCTTCGTTCATCCGCTGCATCGCGCGGCAGCAGCATGATGCGGATTTCATGTTCCAGTGCGGGCACGCGTTCCTTTTGCGTGAGCCATTCCGCTTCCGCCAATTCGCGCATTTCCGGATCGGTCAGCATGGCCTGCGCTTCATCGCGGGCGCGTTCCGCCGCGCGGTATTCAGCGTATTTTACAACCAGCGGTTCAAGCTCCGCCAATTCCTTGGACAGCGCACCGATATCCGCCCCCGGCGCGGTGGAGAGCATATGGCGCAGCTCCTCCGCCCGCGACAGCAACCGATCAAGGCGAGACGGCAGGGTCATTTCAGCCGGGCGGGGATATCCGCGACTGCGACGCTTTCCTGCGTGCCGGCATCAAGATCACGCAATTGCGCGACGCCAGCGGCGATTTCGGCCTCGCCCAGAATGACGGCGGCGCGGGCATTGATGCGATTGGCGCGCTCCATCCGGCGCTTGAGATTGCCGCGATAGGCAATCTCGGCCGCGATGCCGGCGCGATGCAAAGCGCCCAGCATATCAAGCGCTGGGCCTTCCGCATTATCACCAACCGGAATCACCGCCACCGGGCGCGGCGCGGCAGGGCTTTGCGGCAGCAGCATCGCGAGCCGTTCAATGCCGGCGGCCCAACCGACTGAGGGCGTGGGCGGCCCGCCCATTTCCTCGACGAGCCCATTGTAGCGCCCGCCTGCCATCACCGTGCCCTGCGCGCCGAGCCGATCCGTCACGAATTCAAAGGCCGTGTGGCTGTAGTAATCGAGCCCCCGCACAATGCGCGGGTTTTCGCGGAAGGGCACGCCAAAGCGCGTCAGATGCTTCTTCACCGTGGTGTAGAACGCCGCCGCTTCGGCGGTGAGATGATCGCCAATCAGCGGCGCGCCGGCGACAATGGCGCGGTCCGTCTCATCCTTGGAATCCAAGATACGCAAAGGGTTTTTTTCAAGCCGCACGCGGCTGTCATGGCTCAGCGCATCGCGATGGGCGCTGAAATAGGCAATCAGAGCGGCGCGATAGGCATCACGCGATGGCGCATCGCCAAGGGTGTTGATTTCCAGCACCGTGCCTTCCGCGATGCCGAGTTCCTGCTGGATATGCCAGCCGCAGGCGATCACTTCCGCGTCAGCCAAAGGTTCCGCCGCACCCAGGATTTCAATGCCGATCTGGTGGAATTGCCGATAGCGCCCTTTTTGCGGGCGTTCATAGCGAAACATCGGCCCGGCATAGAAAACCTTGCGCGGCAGGTTGGATTGCGTGAGGCCGTTCGAGACCAGTGCGCGACAAACCCCCGCGGTCATTTCCGGGCGCAAAGTCAGGCTTTCCCCACCGCGATCGGTGAAGCTGTACATTTCCTTGGAGACAACATCCGAGGTATCGCCAAGGCCACGGGCAAAGACGCGCGTATCTTCGAAAATGGGTGTGGCCCATTCCTCAAAACCGTAAAGCGCGGAGATGCGCCGCGCGGCTTCGGCCACCGCATGGTGGCGGCGGAATTCCTCACCGATCAGGTCACGGGTGCCCCGGGCGGGCTGCAATTGGCTGGACATGCCGGGTCGGTATCCTGTCTGACGTTGAACGGCAAGTTGGGAATGCTAGCGGGCGCTATCCGGCGGGACGAGCGGTGCAATGCGGGCGGCAAGGCGCGGCAATTCCTCGCGCGCCGCCTGCCACAGAATATCTAGCGCGACGCCGCCATAATCATGGATGAGTTTGTTGCGCATGCCGATAATGAGTGCCCAGGGGATATCCGGGTGCTGATCGCGCAGCGCCCGCGAAAGCCGCCCCGCTGCCTCACCGACCACCGCGACGCAGCGCGTCACCGCCGCCTGATGCAGCTTGCTCTCGCGGAAGGCGACCTCATCCATGTTTTCCAAAAAATCAGCCGCGTGGCCCGCCCAGGTCAGCATATCGAGAAGCAATGCCGCGTCCCTTTCCGCCGGCGTCATGCTCATGCCACGAAAAGCGCTTCCGCTTCCGCCAGGATGCGCCGCCGCCGGATGTAATTCTCGCTTTCCTCAATGGCGCGCCGATCCACTACCTCAACCGGCCGCGCCAAAGCCTTCCCGGCCTCGGCTTCGAAATCGAGCAAGGCTGCCAGCCGGCGCGGCGTCGAAGGCGTGAATTCGATGAGCAAATCCACATCGCTACGCTCAGGGTCGAAATCCACACCGCGCGCTGCCGAGCCGAAAACATCAAGCCGCGCCACGCCATGCCGGCGGCACAAGGCCGCAAGCGTATCCCGATGGCGCAGGATTTCGGCGTGCATGTTGCGCTACTCCGCCGCCTTCGCCATGCGCAGCGCCGCAGCCTTGGCTTCGACCAGGCCCACAATGTGATCCACCATTTCCTCAGACCGGATCGTATGGTCGGTCTTGCCGGCGCTATAGACCATGTGAGTCCCCGCACCGCCGCCGGTCAGGCCGATATCGGTCATCAGCGCCTCACCGGGGCCATTCACCACGCAGCCGATGATGGAAAGGCTGATGGGCTCAGCGATATGGGCC
>JBIKWX010000061.1:0-15331 GCA_044356095.1 Roseomonas sp. | reverse complement strand
GCTTTTCCACCGTGCGGATGACATCAAAACCCTGCCGCGCGCAGCTTGGGCAGGAAATCACCTTCACCCCGCGATGGCGCAGATGCAGCGATTTCAGCAATTCCCAGCCGACCGAAACCTCTTCCTCCGGCTCGGCGGAAAGCGAAACGCGCAAGGTATCGCCAATGCCGGCCCAAAGCAGAGACCCAAGGCCGATGGCGGATTTCACTGTGCCGGTGCGTTTGCCGCCCGCTTCGGTGATGCCGATATGCAAGGGGTGATCGCAGGCTTCCGCCAATTGCTGATAGGCAGCAACGGCCAGAAACACATCCGATGCCTTCACGCTGATCTTGAATTCGTGGAAATCTTCTTGCAGCAGATGGTCGGCATGCCAAAGCGCGCTTTCCACCAAAGCTTCCGGGTTGGGCTCGCCGTATTTTTCGAGCAAATGCTTTTCAAGACTGCCGGCATTGACGCCGATGCGGATCGAACAACCGTGATCGCGCGCCGCCTTGATCACTTCCTTCACGCGTTCCTTGGACCCGATATTGCCGGGATTGATGCGCAGGCACGCTGCCCCCGCCTGCGCGGCTTCAATGGCGCGGCGATAGTGGAAATGGATATCGGCCACGATCGGCACATTCACTTCGCGCACAATCTCGGCCAAGGCAGAAGTTGCTTCCTCGGTCGGGCAAGACACGCGCACAATATCAACCCCGGCCAATTCGCTGCGGCGGATTTGCGCAATCGTCGCCGCGGCGTCTTCGGTCGGCGTATTGGTCATGGTCTGGACCGAGATTGGCGAATCGCCCCCCACCGGCACGCGCCCGACATGGATCAGGCGGGATTTGCGGCGCTCGATCTTCTGATAGGGACGATAGGACATAAGGCGGACCCCAAAGGCTGGTTTTCGCCGCCGATTATGCCGGGGCTTTCGCCGCGCCGAAAGCCTTGAAAAATATCAGGGGCGCGGCGGGGCTGGCGGCGTGGGCGTTGCGGGCACAGGGCGCGGTGCAGGGGCCGCAGGTGTCGGGGCAGGCGCAGGCTGCGGGGTTGCCGCCGGGGGGCGCGGCGGCGCGGGCGCAGCAGCCGGCGCCGGGGCTTGGGCAGGCGGCGGGCGTAGCCGGTCAGGTTCGAGCGCGATATTCCGCCGCACGCCAGGGCCGCCGAAGGGGTCAACCTCCTGCCCATCCAGCAGGATATCCAGGTTCTCAGCCTTGCCGGTCGTCAGCACAATGCCGGGGCGATTGGGGATTTCAACGGTCTCGCCCGCGCGCAGCACGCGATCCGTCAGCACCCGATTGCCGGGATTGTCGCGAATTTGCACCCAGCTTTCACCCTTGGCACGGATCACGATGCGTGGCTTGTCGGGGTCTATGCGTGGCGGCGGCGCAGGTGCGGCAACCGGTGCCGGGGCAGGCGCGGGCGGTTCTGCCACCGGGGCGGGCGGCGTTTCGCGCTGCGCAGTGGCTTCGGCGGCGCGCTCCAGCCGGGGCGGCAAGGGAGGCACGCTATCCACCACGCGCGCGCCACGCCCGCTCCATTGATACCAGGCAATATAGCCGGCGAGCGCAATCGCAACGCCAATCGCGGCCAGAATGCCGGTTGGGATGCCGCGGCTTGGCACCGGTTCAGGGAAAACCAGATCGCCCTGCTTCGCCGTCGCGGTACCGGAAACATCGCGAAAGCGCCGCACCGCATCATCCGCATCAAGCCCGAGCGCGGTGGCATAGGACCGCACAAACCCAACAGCATAGGCAGCGCCGGGCAGATCTTTCACCCGCCCTTCCTCCAGCGCCATCAGATAGCGCCTGTTGATGCGAAGCTGGGTCGCCGCATCTTCAACACTGATGCCAAGCGCGATCCGCGCCTCACGCAGTTCCTCGCCAACGCGGGCGGCTTCCAGGACGGTGTTTTCAGTGCGGGCAGAGCGCTTCATGGGCTTTCCAAAGGGTCACGCGGCGGCGGCGGCAGAACGCGCCATGATCGCCTGCGCGGCCTGATCGCGCAATTCGGCGATGATCTCGGCAGCGGTTTGTTCGCCCGTCACCATGCCGACCGATTGCCCGGCCATCAGCGAGCCATTTTCGACATCGCCATCAATCACGGCACGACGCAGCGCCCCGGCCCAGAAATGTTCGATATCCAATTGCGCGGCTTCCTTCGTCAGTTCACCGGATTGGAAGCGACGAATGGTATCCGCCTGATGTTCCAGAAAGCGCTTGGTGCCTTCATTCTGCAAGGCGCGCACGGGGATGACGGGGAAATTTTCATCCAATTGGATGGTCGGCATGGCATCGCGCGCATTGCCGCGGATGAAAGCCTGCTTGAAATTGGCATGCGCGATTGATTCCCGCGCGCAGACAAAGCGCGTGCCAAGCTGCACGCCGGCAGCGCCCATCTCAAGATAGGATAGGATCGCCTCACCCCGCCCGATGCCGCCGGCCACAAACACTGGCACATCGCGAATATGGGGCAGGATTTCCTGTGCGAGCACGGTCAGCGACACGGGGCCGATATGCCCGCCCGCTTCACTGCCTTCAATCACCAAAGCATCTGCCCCGGCGCGGATCAGGCGCTTGGCCAGCGCGAGTGCGGGCGCGAAGCACACTACCTTCGCCCCACCCTCCTTCGCCTTCTTGATCACGGCACCAGGCGGAATGCCGCCTGCGAAAACAATGTGGGAAACGCGCGCCGCCAGGCAGGTATCCACCAACTGATCCAGCCTGGGATGCATGGTGATCAGATTGACGCCGAAGGGCTTGGTGGTCAGTGCCTGCGTGCCCGCGATTTCTTCCGCCAGGCGCGGCGGTTCCATCGCCCCGCAGGCAATGACCCCAAAGGCGCCCGCATTGGAAAGGGCGGAGACCAAATGCCTTTCGCTGACCCAGGACATGGCGCCACCCATGATGGCATAGCGCGCGCCCAGAAACGCCGCGCCGCGCGCCATCAGCCGATCAAGCTGCGCCAGGGCCTTGGTCATGTCATCGCTCATGCCGGTGCATCCAGCCCATAAGCCGTGTGCAGCGCGCGCACGGCAAGTTCCGTGTAGTCGGCACCCACCAGCACACTCACCTTGATTTCGCTGGTGGAAATCACCTGGATATTGATGCCCTTTTCGGACAGCGCCTTGAACATGGTGGTGGCAACCCCGGCATGGCTCCGCATGCCAATCCCCACCACGCTGATTTTCGTCACATCCGGGTCAGCGAGCAGCGCTTCATAGCCAAGTTCCCCGCGCGCTTTTTCCAGCACATCCTGCGCGCGCGCCAGATCAACCTTGCCGATGGTAAAGGTCATATCCGTGCTGCCATCGGCGCCGATATTCTGCACGATCATATCCACATTCACATTGGCCTTCGCGAGCGCACCGAAAACGGCGGCGGCCACACCGGGCCGATCCGGCACGCGGCGGAGCGTTATCTTGGCGTCATCGCGCGAATAGGCGATGCCGGAAACGACGGGCTGTTCCACGATTTCATCCTCATCAACCACAAGCGAGCCTGGCTTGTCTTCAAAGCTCGACAAGACCTGCACGCGCACACGCTGTTTCATCGCAAGTTCAACCGACCGCGTCTGCAAGACCTTGGCGCCAACGGAAGCGAGTTCAAGCATTTCCTCATAGGAAATCCGCTCAAGCTTGCGCGCGCGCGGCACAATCCGCGGGTCGGTCGTATAGATGCCATCCACATCGGTATAGATATCGCAGCGATCTGCCTTGACGGCAGCCGCGATGGCAACCGCGGAAAGATCAGACCCACCGCGGCCAAGCGTGGTGATGCGGTTGCGTTTCGGGTCAATGCCCTGAAAGCCCGCCACCACCGGCACCTGGCCTTGTCCCATGCGTTCAATCAGTGCCGCGCCATCAATGCGGTCTACCCGCGCCTTGCCATGCGCCTGGTCGGTGATGATCGGCACCTGCCAGCCCTGCCAGGACCGCGCATCAACGCCAATCGCCTGCAGTGCAATGGCGGTCAGGCCCGTAGTGACTTGCTCACCGGTTGCGACCACCGTGTCATATTCGCGGGCGTCATGCAGCGCCGAGAGGTCCTGGCACCATTTCACCAGCTGATTGGTGACACCCGACATGGCGGAGACCACGACAGCGACCTGATGGCCGGCCTCCACCTCTCGCTTCACGCGGGCGGCGACATTGCGGATACGATCCAGATCAGCGACTGAGGTGCCGCCGAATTTCATGACAATACGGGCCATAGAAGGCTATTTTCCCTGAGCAGGGCGGAAAAGGAAGGACCGGCGGTTGCACCGGCGCGCGGGCCGGGACAGATACCGGGGGGGCGGGGGACGCGCAACCCACCCCGAAGGTTCAGCGCAAGAAAGGGCAGTATCTTGGCGGAAGCAACGGCGCTTCAGGCGGAAATCGCCAAATTCGACGCCCTCGCGGCGCGCTGGTGGGACCCGAATGGCCCCATGAAGCCACTGCATCGGATGAATCCGGTCCGTATCGGCTGGATCGCCGAAAGGCTGGCCCGCGCCGATGGCCGCAAACCCAGTGGGGCGGCGCCGCTTGCGGGGCTTAAGGTACTGGATGTGGGCTGCGGGGCGGGCTTGGCATCTGAGGCGCTGGCGCGGCTTGGGGCGGAGGTCTCCGGGATGGATGCGGCGCCGGAGGCTTTGGCCGCCGCCCGCGCCCATGCCGAGGCTGGCGGGCTTGCGATTGACTACCGCCAGGGCGGGCCAGAGGATTCGGCCGAGGAAGCGTGCAGTTTTGACGCCGTGGTGTGCCTGGAAGTGATTGAACATGTGACGGAACGCGCGGCCTTCCTGGCCGCACTGGCGCGCGCCGCCCGGCCTGGGGGGATGGTGTTCCTTTCCACGTTGAACCGCACGCCGCGATCCTTCCTGATGGCGAAACTCGGCGCTGAATATCTGCTGCGGCTGCTGCCGGTGGGTACGCATGATTGGCGCATGTTTATGACCCCGGCTGAGCTCGGCGCGGGGCTGCGCAAGGCAGGGTTGCGCGTTGGGGATGTGGCCGGGATGGAAATGGGGTTGTCGGGCGCCTGGCGGATCACCCGCGATACGGGCGTGAATTACCTGATGATGGCGGAGAAGCCTGTTTAGGGTGTTTCCACCCGGAAGGCATCGGCGATGCGCCGGATGGAGCCATCGGCGGCGACCAGCATGACATCAAAGCGCATCCCGGCGCTGCCGTGGTTGGGGTGTTCGGCGAGCCAGGCCTCAGCCGCCGCGACCAGCCGGGCGCGCTGTCTTGGCCCTAATGCAAACGCCGCTTCCGCCAGCGAAGGCCGCGCCTTGACCTCAATGAAGGCGAGCAGGCCGTCGCGTTCGGCGATCAGGTCAATTTCGCCCGCTTCGGTGCGCACCCTTTGGCCGAGAATAAGCCAGCCCTCGGCAGTCAGCGCAGCGGCGGCGAGGGTTTCGGCATCCTGGCCGGCGGCATAGGCACGCCGTCCTCGGATAAGGCGATGGGTGGGTGGGGGTTGGCGGGGCATGGCATGAAACTCCCGGAAGTTTGGTAAAGCCAAGCTCGAAAGCCGCCCAAACCAAAAGCATGCAAATTCGTTCACGCTGCTGTTTAATGAGAGCTACCGAATCGTAGTGCAGGGTCTGATGCCGAAGCAAACACGACAACCATCCCCACGCTTCGGCATCGCCGAGTGGTTCGGGCGCGATATTCTTGATCTCACTCCCAAGGAACGCAGCGACATAGCCTTGGATTTGCTGCGCCCCAAAAGGGAAAGATCAGAACGCCCCTGTCCTTTTCAGGCCCGCAAACAGGGCGCCAAATGTTCCAAGGAAGGTGGGGTGTGTTCGCTTCGCCTCTATGCGCCCTACCAAAGCGCCGGAACCGAGGCAGTGATGGCGATCCCTGTTGCAGGGCCGGCAGGAGCGTTACGCGTCACCTGCCCCTACCGTTTTCATCACGATCTGGAGATTTTGTGTTGGGTTAGTGAGACAATTCTCGGCGATACCAATCCCCTCATCGCGGCGGAAGTTGGGTTTCTCGAAGGAGGCCCGCTGCTAAATGGCGAGGATGGGGATGATGTCGGCCGGCTTGACATGATCCTGGTGAAATCCGGAGCCATGGCTGCCGACGCGCTGCATTGGGCGGCCCTGGAAATTCAGGCGGTTTATTTCAGCGGCGACGCCATGAAGGGGGATTTTGAATCCCTGACCGATCCGCACTTGCCCTCGCTACCCTTTCCGAAGGGACGCCGGCGGCCTGATTATCGTAGCAGCGGGCCTAAGCGCCTGATGCCGCAGCTTCAGATCAAGGTGCCCACATTGCGGCGCTGGGGGAAGAAGATGGCGGTTGTGGTTGATCGGCCCTTTTTTGACTCGATCGGCGAAATGGATCGGGTCGCGGATATTTCGAATGCGGATATTGCGTGGTTCATCGTGGGTTTCGAAAACACCAATGATGGTGGTCCGAAGCGCCTGATTCGCGATGAGGTGCGTTTCACGACCCTTGAACGCTCTGTGGAAGGGCTGACCGGCGGTAAGCCAGTGCCCTTGCCGGTATTTGAAGCTCGCATCAGGAATAAATTGCTACCGCGCGATCAGCGCTCCAAAAGGGGCAGCACGTAATGCCGGCGCTACGCGGAACTCCTTTGACCGGAAAATGCGATTGACTGATCTTGCGGGCGTAGGTAAAAATCGTGAACATCCATCGAATCGGAAAGCCATGTTGCCCGATCCTAATCCGCTGAAAGGCCGAAAGAAGCGCCCGCAGGGATTGGAGATTGACGGCTTCGCGTATGGTGAAGCCTTGCTTGATGACGGGTGCAAGGGCGTGCTTGCAACGCAGCCTTCGGCTGCGATGGTCGCGCATCTTGGGCATTTCGAAAAACCAACGAATGTCTCCCAGGTTCGGCAACTGAGCCCGTTCCGCTACCCCGGCGGGAAGACTTGGCTCGTCCCCGAAGTCAGAAAATGGCTCAAGGCTGAGCAAAGCGAAGGCTCAATCCTGATCGAGCCTTTCGCGGGCGGGGCCATGGCGGGCCTGACCACGGCGGCGGAAGGTCTCTGCCATCATGTCGTGCTTGGGGAAATTGATGAGGATGTGGCCGCTGTCTGGCGCCTGATTTTTCATGCACCGCGATCTGATGTTGACTGGCTGTGCCGCCAAATTCGCGGCTTTGAGGTCAATCTGGCGAGAGTGAAGGAGGTTTTGGACACCCCTCCTTCCTCTATCAGGGCGCGCGCCTTCCGTACCATCGTCAAGAACCGCATGCAGCGCGGCGGCATCATGGCGCCGGGCGCGGGTCTGGTGAAAGAAGGCGAAGCTGGAAAGGGTCTGCGGTCTCGCTGGTATCCAGATACCTTGGCAAAACGCATCGAAGCGCTGTTTCTCCTTCGCGGCAAAATCACCTTCGAAGCAAAGGACGCTTTTGACATGATCCGGGCCTATGCCGCGGATGCGAAGGCGAGGTTCTTTGTGGACCCGCCCTACACCGCCGGTGGCAAACGGGCAGGATCACGGCTCTACAGTCATAATGATGTGGATCATGAGGCGCTATTCGGCCTTCTTGCTTCTGTTCAGGGCGCGGTGATGTTGACCTATGATGACGCCCCCGAGGTAAGGGCCATGGCCGCGCGGCATGGGTTCCATGTGGAAGCCATCCCCATGAAAAACACGCATCACGAAGTCATTCGCGAACTTTTGATTTTCAAGCCCGCCAACGGCGAAGATGCTGTCAGCCTACGCCAAGCCCCAACCACATACCAAAGCTTGCTAACTTCGATACAGTCCGCAGCCTGATCGGGCTGCGGTGCCTTGTGCGGCGCCGGATGATGGCGCCAAGCTAGTGGTCCGATCGCCGCTGTCGGTTCCCGACAGCGGCGTGAATCGGCCCACCCAATATAGGGCTATTGGTGCGTGGGGGCTTTTTGGGCAAGGGATAGGTCAGCATGAATCGCACCAATAGCCGGCCATGATCCGTTTCCTCCTTCTCCTCGCCCTCCTCCTCACCCCCCTCCTTGCCGCCGCGCAACCAGCGCAGCGCCATATGGTTGCGGCTGGCCATCCCTTGGCCGTCGAAGCCGGGCTTGGCGTCTTGCGGGATGGCGGCAGCGCTTTGGATGCCGCAGTGGCGGTGCAGGTGGTGCTGACGCTCGTGGAGCCGCAATCCTCCGGCATTGGTGGCGGCGCCTTCATCATGTTCCGCCGCGCTGCCGACGCCAGCCTGGAAGCCTGGGATGGGCGGGAAGCCGCGCCGGCTGCCGCGACACCTGGCCTGTTCCTCCGCGATGGCCGACCCATGCCCTTTCTGGAAGCCATGGCCAGCGGGCGCGCGGTTGGCGTGCCGGGCGCGCTGCCGGTTCTGGAAGCGGCGCATCGCGCCCATGGCAAACTGCCCTGGGCACGGCTGATCGAACCGGCCATTCGCCTCGCCGAAGAAGGCTTTGCGGTCAGTGCGCGCCTCGCCCGCGAAATCGCCGCCGATACGCTGCTGCTGCGCCGAGACCCCGTGGCTGGCGCCTATTTCTTCACCCCGGATGGCCAGGCCCTGCCGGCGGGCCATCTGCTCCGCAATCCAGCCCTGGCCGAAACGCTCCGCGCGGTCGCCCGCGATGGCGCGGCGGCGCTGCAAAGGGGCCCGATTGCCGAGGATATCATCGCCGCCATCCGCAACCACCCGACCAATCCGGGCGTCATGGTGCTGGAGGACCTCTTGCGCTACCAGCCAAGGCAGCGGAGCGCCATTTGCACACCCTATCGCGGGTTTCGCGTCTGTGGCTTTCCGCCGCCCTCATCCGGCGGCGTCGCGGTCGCGCAAATCCTTGGGCTGCTCGAACATTTCGATATGAAGCGGCTTGATCCGCGTGGCGTGGATGCGGCGCATTTGCTGGCGGAAGCCGGGCGGCTTGCTTTCGCGGATCGCAACCTGTTCCTGGCGGATGCGGATTTCGTGCCGGTGCCGGTGCAGGGGCTGACGGACCGCGCCTATCTGACCGCGCGCGCGCAATTGCTGGATCGTGATCGGGCCATGCAGAATGTGCGCGCCGGCAATCCTTCCTGGCGGGAAACATTGCTCGCGCCACAGACCCAGGATTATGAAGCCGGCACCAGCCATATCGCCATTGTGGATGGCGCGGGCAATGCGCTTTCCATGACCACCACGATTGAAGCGATTTTCGGTGCGCGCATCATGGTGCGTGGCTTTTTGTTGAACAACCAATTGACCGATTTCAGCTTCGCGCCTGAAGCCAATGGCCGGCCCATCGCCAATCGGGTGGAGGCAGGCAAAAGGCCGCGATCTTCCATGGCACCATCCATTGTCGAGGATAGTGCCGGCGCGCTGCATGCCGTGGTGGGCTCACCAGGCGGGCCGCGCATCATTGGCTATGTGGCGAAGACGCTGGTTGGGCTGCTGGATTGGGGGCTGTCGCCAGAGGAAGCCGTGGCGCTGCCCCATATCGGCAGCATGGGCGGGCCGGTGGAACTCGAACAGGGCACACCTGCCGCCGCCCTGGCCCCGGCGTTGCGGGCGCGCGGGCATGAGGCCACCATCCGGGAAATGATTTCCGGCCTGCAAGTGATCCGTGTCACCAATGGCGGGCTGATTGGTGCCTCCGACCCTAGGCGCGAAGGGGTGGCGCGGGGCGAATAGGCGGGGTATCAGCGACTGTCTTATCGCGCGCCATGGGGCGCAGCGTTGCGTCTTGTTGGAGTATCCATGATCAAAAAGGCTGTGATCCTGGCCGGCGGGCGCGGCACACGTCTTGGTGCCGAAACCCAGCTTCGCCCCAAGCCCATGGTGGAAATCGGCGGGCGCCCGATCCTGTGGCACATCATGAAATCCTATGCCGCGCATGGCATTACCGATTTCGTGATCTGCCTTGGCTACAAGGGCCAATTGATCAAGGAATATTTCCTGAATTACCGCGCCCATACATCGGACCTCACGCTTGACCTCGCGACCGGCACCGCCACCTGGCTGACCCCACCCACCGAGGATTGGCGCGTGACGCTGGTGGATACGGGCGAGGATACGCAAACCGGTGGGCGCCTCGGCCGCGTGGCACCGTATCTCCGCGACGAGGAAGGCTTTTGCCTGACCTATGGCGATGGCGTTTCCGATGTGGATATCGGTGCCTTGATTGCCTTCCACCGCGCCCATGGCCGTGATGCGACCGTAACCGCCGTGGTGCCGCCGGGGCGTTTCGGCGCGCTTGAAAGGGTTGGCAATACGGTGCGCGCCTTCACCGAAAAACCACCCGGCGATGGCGCGACGATCAATGGCGGGTTTTTCGTGCTCTCGCCCCGCGTGCTCGAACGCATTGATGGCGATGATTGCGTCTGGGAACAGGCGCCGTTGCGCGGGCTTGCCGCCGATGACCAGCTACGCGCCTTTGACCATCGCGGCTTCTGGCACCCGATGGATACACCGCGCGATCGCGATGTGCTGGAAGGGCTGTGGCAGGATGGCAGCGCGCCTTGGAAACAATGGTGATGCGCCAGTTCTGGCGCGGCAAGCGCGTATTGCTGACCGGGCATACCGGCTTCAAGGGCGCTTGGCTCGCGCTGCTGCTGGAACGCTTGGGTGCTGAGGTGACCGGCTTTGCGCTGGCGCCGGAAGCCGGGCCTTCGGCTTTTGTCGCGCTGCGCCCGGCGATCACCTCGCGCATTGGCGATTTGCGTGATGCGGCGACGGTGCAGGCAGCCGTGCAGGCCGCGCGGCCAGAGATTGTGTTGCACCTGGCAGCCCAGGCGTTGGTCGGGCGCGGCTATCGCGACCCCGAGGGCACCTTCGCCAGCAATGTCACCGGCACCATCAACCTGATGCAGGCCTTGCGCGGCGCGGGCGCCAAGGCCGCGCTGATGATTACCAGCGACAAGGTCTATCGCAACAACAATCAAGGCCGGCCCTTTCGCGAAGATGATGCCCTTGGCGGGCATGATCCCTACAGCGCGTCCAAGGCGGCTTGCGAAATCGCGGTCGCTTCCTGGCGCGCGAGTTTCGGTGCTGAAATCGGCGCCATCGCCACCGCCCGCGCCGGCAATGTGATCGGCGGTGGAGATTTCGGTGCCGAACGGCTGATCCCTGATCTGGTGCGGGCGCGCATGGCGGGTGCAACGCTGGTCATCCGCCGCCCGGATGCGACGCGACCCTTCCAGCATGTGCTGGATGTGCTGCGCGGGTATTTGCGGCATGCGGAAGCGCTGTGGGGTGGTGTTGCGCCGCAAGCGCTGAATTTCGGCCCGCGCGATGCGGAGATTTCTGTCCGTCGCGTGCTGGAACTTTACGGCGGCGCAGCCGGCGCGCCGATTGCCTGGGAAGCAGCACCCGCACCCCCCATGGAAGAAGCGCAGCGCTTGGCCTTGGACAGCAGCCTTGCCATGCAAAGCCTGGATTGGGCGCCGCGCCATGATGCCGCAAGTGCCATCGCCGCGACCGCGCGCTGGTATGAAGCCTGGCGCGGTGGCGCGGATGGCCGCGCGCTGGCGTTGGCTGAGATTGAGGAAGCACTATCACCATGACGACCCAGGCCGCATGCCGCCCCATCACTGCCTGCCGCGCCTGCGGTGGTGCCATCAGCGCCATGTTCTGCGATCTGGGCGCGACACCACTTGCCAATGATTATCCGCTACCGGGATCAGCGGCGCTGCCGCGTTATCCTTTGGCGGCTGTGGTCTGCGGCACCTGTCGCATGGTGCAATTGGATCATGTGGTGGAGGCCGAGGCGATCTTCACCGATTATGCCTATTTCTCCTCCTTCTCGGAGAGCTGGCTTGATCACGCGGCGCGCTATGCCTCAGCAATGCGTGAACGGCTTTCGCTTGGCGCGCAAAGTTTCGTTGTCGAAATCGCCAGCAATGATGGCTATCTGCTGAGGAATTTCGTCGCTGCCGGCATTCCCTGCCTGGGTGTCGAACCGGCGGCGAATGTTGCCGCCAGCGCTGTGGCCGCCGGCGTGCCAACCGAGGTGCGCTTCTTCGGGCGCGATGCAGCGCGGGATATCGTGGGCCGGCGCGGCCATGCGGATTTGGTGATTGCGAATAATGTGCTGGCGCATGTGCCGGATGTGGTGGATTTTGCCGCGGGCCTCGCGCATTTGGCCGGGCCGCGCGGCGTTGTCACCATCGAAGCGCCGCACCTGCTATCCTTCGTTGATGGCGTGCAATTCGATACCATCTATCATGAACATTACGCCTATTGGTCGCTTTACGCCGTTGAGCATTTGCTCCGCGCCCAGGGTTTGCGCGTGTTTGATGTGGAGAAGCTCGCGACCCATGGCGGCAGCCTCCGCTATTTCGCGACCGCCGATGGCACGCGCGCAGATATGCCAGGCGTGGTCGCGATGCGGGCCGAGGAAGCCGCGCGCGGCATTGCGGATGACGCCTTTTATCAGGGCTTTAATGCCCGCGTTGCAGCGGTCCTGGCCGCCTTCAAGCAATGGCTCGCGCAATGCCGCGCCGAGGGGCTGCGCCTTGGGGCTTACGGTGCGGCGGCCAAGGGTAATACTTTCCTGAATGCCGCAGGCGTTACGGAGGTGGATTTCATCGCGGTCGCGGATCGCAATCCTGCCAAGCAAAACCGGGTCTTGCCGGGCAGCGAAATTCCGATCGTCTCGCCGGAGGCGCTGCTCGCGATGGCGCCGGATATAATCCTGATCCTGCCGTGGAATTTGGCGGATGAAATCTCTGCGCAATTGCGCGCTGCGGGCTTCTCAGGGCGCTTGGCGATAGCGGTACCAGAACCGCGCTGGATTTAGCGACTACGCCGCGTCCCGCCCTTCTTCCACCGCATGGCAGGCCACCATGGCATCGCCGGCCGGCTTCAATTCCGGGCGTTCCGCCTTGCAGCGCGGCCCCGCCAGCGGGCAGCGCGGATGAAAAGCGCAGCCTGAAGGCGGCGTGATCGGGCTTGGCACTTCGCCGCCAACTGGAATGCGTGTTCGCCCGGTCATATCAAGGTCCGGGATCGCTTCCATCAGCGCGCGCGTATAGGGGTGGCGCGGGCGGCGGAACAGGCTTTCCGCCGGCGCCAATTCCGCAATCCGGCCAAGATACATGACACCAATCCGGTCACTCACCTGGCGCACCACCGCCAGATTGTGGCTGATGAATAAATAGGTCAGCCCCATGCGGGACTGCAATTCCTTCATCAGATTCAGGATTTGCGCCTGCACCGAAACATCGAGCGCCGAGGTCGGTTCATCACACACCAGAAATTCCGGGTTGGAAGAAAGCGCGCGCGCAATTGAAATGCGCTGGCGCTGCCCGCCGGAAAATTCATGCGGGAATTTGTGACCATCAAGCGGGGACAAGCCCACCTGCGTCAGCAATTCCGCAACACGCGCTTCTTCAGCCGCGCGATTGGGCAGCAGGCCAAAGGCACGAATAGGCTCGGCGATGATGTCCCTGACACGCCAGCGCGGATTGAGCGAGGCATAGGGGTCCTGGAAAATCATTTGCATCCGCCGGCGCTGATCGGATGCGGCGCGGGCTTCGGCAAGGTCTCGCCCGTCAAACATCACCTGACCGCCGCTTGGCCGATACAGCCCAACCGCAAGCCGCGCGACAGTGGATTTGCCGCAGCCTGATTCACCCACCAGCGACAGGGTGGTGCCCTTCGGCACGGAAAGGCTGATGCCATCTACGGCGCGGAGAATGCGCTTGCCTTCACTCGCGATCAGCCGCTGCAAGGCAGGGCGGGAGACATCGAAATACCGCGCGGCGTCACGCAGTTCGAGCATGGGCGTATCAGCCATTGCCCACACCCTCCCCCGCATAGAGCCAACAGGCGGCTTGCGTCGCACCCGCCGGCAGCAGTTCTGGCCGGTCCTGGCCGCACCGCGCAAAAGCCTTGGGGCAGCGCGGATTATAGGCGCAGCCTTTGGGGATGGCGGAAAGCCGCGGCATGGCGCCATCAATCTGCGCCAGCCTTTCAACACGCCGATCCAAGGGCGGGATGGAGCCCATCAGCCCCACCGTATAGGGGTGGCTTGCCTGCTTCACCACATGGCGCACCGGCCCAATTTCCGCGATGCGCCCGGCATACATTACCGCCACCCGATCCGCGGTTTCCGCAATGACGCCCATATCATGCGTCACCAGCATCATCGCCGTGCCTTTCTCGCGCGCGAGCGATTTCAGCAGCGCGATGATCTGCGCCTGGATGGAAACATCCAAGGCGGTGGTCGGTTCATCCGCCACAATCAGGCGCGGTTCGGCACATAATGCGAGTGCAATCACCACGCGCTGGCGCATCCCGCCCGAGAATTCATGCGGGTAGGAATCAATCCGCTGCGCCGCTGCCGGAATGCCCACCAGGTCAAGCCAACCAATGGCGCGCTTGCGTGCCTCGGCAGGGGTGATCGGCAAATGGGTTGTCATGGTCTCGGCCAATTGGCGCCCCACCGTATAGAGCGGGTTGAGCGTGGTCAGCGGGTCCTGGAAAATCGCGCCGATATCCTTGCCGCGAATGCGGCGCATATCCTCATAACGGAGATTGTCTATCCGCTTGCCATCCAGGCGAATTTCGCCCGCCGCAATCCGGCCCGGCGGTTCGAGCAAGCCGATAATCGCCGCACCCGTCATGGATTTGCCGGCGCCTGATTCGCCAACCACGCCCAGCACCTCACCGGCGGAAATGGAGAAGGACACATCATCAAGTGCCACCAGCGTGCCGCGCCGCGTTGGGAATTCCACGCGCAAATGGCGCACTTCAAGCAAGGGGTTCTGGCCAGACATTAGCGGAGCTTCGGATTGAGGGCGTCGCGCAGCCAATCGCCCAGAAGATTGACGGAAAGCACCATGGCAATCAGCGTAATGCCGGGGAAGATCGTGATCCACCACTCACCGCTGAACAGGAAATCATTGCCAATCCGGATCAGCGTGCCGAGGGATGGTTGCGTCGCCGGCACGCCGACGCCGAGGAAGGAAAGCGTTGCCTCCGACAGGATCGCAAGCCCCAGATTGAGCGTGGCAATGACCAAAACCGGACCCATCACATTGGGCAATACGTGGGAGAGCATGATGCGCGGCGGTGCCACGCCAATCACGCGCGCGGCCTGCACATATTCCTTGTTGCGCTCGACCATGGTGGAACCACGCACGGTGCGGGCGAATTTTGGCCATTCGCTGATGCCGATGGCGAAAATCACCACAAACAGCGCGATCTGGTCATGCACTTCGCGCGGCAGGGCAGCACGCACCACGCCATCAATCAGCAGCGCCACAAGAATGGACGGGAAGGTCAATTGCACATCGCAAATGCGCATCAGCAGCGCATCCAACTTGCCGCCCAGGTAACCCGCGAGCAGCCCCAATGTGACCCCAAGCGTGGTCGCGAACAAAGTCGCGGATAGCCCAACCAGCAGCGAAACCCGCGCGCCATACATGATGGCGGAAAGCACA
>JBIKWX010000174.1:0-7511 GCA_044356095.1 Roseomonas sp. | reverse complement strand
TCGTGTTCTGGCCGCACCATGCGGCGTAGCCTTCGCTTTCCGGAATGATGTCGGCGAGCGTCAGCGGCTCCTCCTGGCCCGGCACCGCGTCATCCAGCGTTGCGTTATGCCTTTCGCGTTTCTCGCGCCGAAAGCGCGTGGCAAGGCGCGCGGCACGGTGCTGGAAGCAGACCGTGGCGAAGGCCGCGAGGGTTCCACGCGCCGGATCGAAGGATCGCAGTCGGGTGATCAGGTCGAGCAGCAGGTCCTGCTCCATATCCTCCTGCTCATGACCGGGACGCCCGAGCGTGCGGCGCAGGCGGCTGGCTTGGCTTTTTGCGATGGGACGAATGAGGTCGAGATCGGCGAGTGAAAGCCGGGTCAGCATGGGTATCGCTCCTGTCGTTTTGGCTATGACGTCAGGAAACAAACACAGGGGGTTGGGGGCGGTATTGGCGGAAAGGGGCAGAAAGGGGAATAAATACCTCTGCTGATTTAATCCCCCTAAGCTGATCAATGGGTTAGCCCTATTTGGGGCGGAAATCTGCTGATTTCCGGGATTTATGCCCCAGGGCGATTCGGGAAATTGGTCCCAAGGCCGGGCTGTGGATATCGGGGAAAAGAGAACAAGAGGCGAACAAATCTATTGACCACCGACGCAGACGCTTATCATAATAGTCCTATGTCAATCATTGTGGATTACCCCCATCATCCCCATTCAGGCGCGCCCCGACCCCTCCTGGCAGAGGCTCTTTGGGCCGTCGCAGCGCAGGTGCGCCGCCAGGTCATGTGCCGGCAGAAGGGCTTTGCCGTGCCGGTTGCTGCCCTGGTCGCGGCTGCTGATCGGGTTCTGGCCAATGGCCAGGCCATTACTATTTCCTGGGAACTCGGCCAGCCCGTCCATGATGGGAATGGCCGGGCTGTCCTGGGCGTCTGCGAGACTGACCCGGAGGTTCCTGGCGCGGCGCTGGTCTCCATCAATGGCAGCCTGATTGCCGGGCGCGATGATCTCGCGGTGAGCACCGCCGCGCATGAATTGGGGCATGTCATTTTTGATGTCCCGGCAGCGCTTGGTGCGCCGTTGCGGCGCTATCGGTCCGTAACGCCCGATCCTGCTGCGCTGCTCGACAAGCGGGCGGTCGCCTCCGAACGCAGGGCGAATGAATTCATGGGCGCGTTATTGGTGCCGCCTGTTCCCTTGCATCTGCGGCTTTTGGTGCATGCGCATGCCGAGCGGCTGCGCACGGTCAATGCGCCGCATCGTGGCAGGCCGGGCTCTCGCGTGCTGGCGGCAGAAAATCCGATGGAAGCGATTGAGGGGGTGATTGCGGCGCTGGCGATCGATTTCGGTGTCTCGGAGCGTTTCATCGCCGTGCGGCTGGACCGCTACGGCTTAATCCAAGGAGGGGTAGGATGAGTTTTGGGTCGGTCATTCGCAATCGCCGGACTGCGCTTGGCATCAGCTTGAATGACCTTGCGGAAAGGCTGGAAATCTCGCCGGCCTATTGGTCGCGGATTGAACGCGATCATGAAAACCCGCCGCGCGATGAATTGATAGAGCGTGCCGCCGCCATTCTGGGTGTGCAGGTGGATGAGCTCTTTGTCGAAGCGCAGCGACTGCCGCCGGATATGCGCAGGGATATTGGGCGGGTGGTGCTGGCCTATCGGCGTTTGCGCTTTATGGGAAAGAGATGAATGTCATGGGCGTCCGCATCGTCAGGAAGCCATATTACGGAATCGAGGAAGTCTGTCGGCGCTGGGAAATCTCAGAGGCCGATCTGGCTGGCTTTGTGATTGAGCGGGAGATCACGCTTTCAATCGTTGTCGCAAGCCTCCTGGTGGAAATTGGTACGATCGAAGAAGTTGATCACAAAAACTGGTGTTCTATTCCCGAAGAACGACGGCACCTTTCTGGGGCTTTAGATCTCCATCCTGTAAACGCATGGTCCATTCTCACTGAGGGGGCGCAAGTCATCAACTCATTTCAGGCAGCCGGCGACGGATACATTAGCATCGAGGGTCGCGAATACGAAAACGGCGAATTACATGTCGTACGCAACCAGCTGATTGTGCGTCATGCTGAGTTGGTGCGCTTTGAGGCGGCACAGGCTGCCCTGGAGGCTGCGCCGAGCGCCGCACCGCTTTCGGCCGAATCGCAGGGACCGAGCCGTGGCGCACCCGCGAAATACAAATGGGATGATTTCTACTGCGCCTTGGCCGTGATGACCCATGCCGAGGGCATCCCCGAGACCCAGACCGAATTGACCCGCCGCATGATGGATTGGTTCGGCAAGCAGAACCTTTATCCCGACCCGACGACGGTGAAACGGAAAGTCGCGACCTTCTGGCGCCAGTATCACGAGGCGATTGCCCGCAACCCCGCTTGAGTGGGACGGATCGCCGTCTGGGTGGGTAGGGCTAAGTATGAAGCCGGCGCCCACCAACCCCCACCTCCCACCGCACCTCCGCGAGGTCTGCGACATCCTCGCCCGCGGCCTCGTGCGGCTGCGCAGCCGCGCTGCCGCGCGAGAAGCGCTGGCCCCGGTCGATAGCGGAGACATTCGCCTACACTTCCAGGCCCCCCAGCGCCGTTATGCGAACCCCAAGAGAAAGGGAACCGCATGAAACGAACCGCACCAAGCGAGCCAAACCCGCCCGCAATCATTGTCTCGGCTATTCCTAAGCAGGACGTGCCAGCGCGACTTGCCGCGCTGCCGCAGGCCGATATCCGCAATCTGAAGCAGCAATGGCGGAGCCTCTTTGGCGCCGAACCGCCACCCTATAACCGGCGCTTTCTGGAAAGCCGGCTGGCCTATCGCATTCAGGAACTGGCCTATGGCGGCTTGAAGCCAGAAACCATCGCGCGCCTGGAAGCGCTGGGCGAGCAGATTGATGGCGGCAACATCACGCTCCGCCGCATCCGCCAGGATCAGCGCCCGATCGTCGGCACAAGGCTGCTGCGCGAATATCAGGGTGTCGAGCATGTCGTGACCGTCACGCGCGATGGCTTTGAATATCAGGGCCGCCCCTATCAATCTCTCTCGGCCATCGCGCGCGCCATCACCGGCACGCGTTGGAATGGCTGGGTGTTCTTTGGCTTGCGAAAGGCCGCCGCATGACCCGCCGCGATACCGCAAGCCCCGCGCCCATCCGCAAGCGCCGCTGCGCGGTCTATACGCGCAAATCCACCGATGAGGGCTTGGAGAAGGAATTCAATTCCCTCGATGCCCAGCGCGAATCCTGCGAGGCTTATATCGCGAGCCAACGTTCCGAAGGTTGGGTGCTGGTGCATGATCGCTATGATGATGGCGGTGTTTCCGGCGGCACGCTGGAACGTCCGGCGCTGAAACGCCTGTTGGCCGATATCGAAGCCGGGCTGGTGGATGTTGTGGTGGTGTATAAGATTGACCGCCTGTCACGCTCTCTGATGGATTTCGCTAAGCTGGTACAGATTTTCGACCAGAATGAGGTGACCTTCGTATCCGTCACGCAGTCCTTCAATACTACCACGTCGATGGGTCGGCTGACGCTGAATATCCTGCTCTCCTTTGCGCAATTCGAACGCGAGGTGATTGGCGAGCGCGTGCGCGATAAGATCGCTGCCTCCCGCGCGCGGGGCATGTGGATGGGCGGGCCGGTGCCGCTTGGCTACCGCGTCGAAAACCGCAAGCTGCTGGTGGATGAAGCCGCTGCCGCCACCGTGCGCCGCGTGTTTGAGGGCTTTGCCGATATCGGCTCCGCCACGCGCCTGCTGCCGATCCTGCGCGCCGAGGGGCTGCTTACCAAACACGGGCGCCCCTTCGACAAGGGCGCGGTGTACAAGTTGCTCGTCAACCGCGTCTATCTTGGGGAGGCCGTGCACAAGGGCAAATCCTATCCAGGCGAGCACGCCTCCATCATTCCCCAGGCGCTCTGGAACCATGTGCATGAAGTCATGGCGACCAACCCGCATATGCGGGCTGGGCTGGCGCGCAATCGGTCCCCGGCGCTGCTCCGCGGGTTGATCTTTGGCGCCGATGGCCGGGCGCTATCGCCCACGCATACGCGCAAGCAGGGGCGGCTCTATCGCTATTACGTCAGCCAATCGGTCCTGAAGGGCGGCGCGGATGACGCGCCCTATCGCCGGTTGCCAGCGGGCGAGATTGAGGCGCTGGTGCTGGACCAGCTTCGCGCCCTGCTGCGCCAGCCCGAGGTGGTGGTGGGCACCTGGCGCGCGGCGCAGGCCGAAGCGCCAGACCTCGCCGAGGACGCAGTGCGCGACGCCCTGGCGCGGTTTGACCCCGTCTGGTCCGAGCTATTCCCCGCCGAGCAGGAACGTCTGATCCGGCTGCTGGTCCAGCGCGTGGTGGTGGGCGAGGCCGGGGCGCAAATCAGCCTGAACCTTGAAGGGCTCGCGAGCCTGGCGCGGGACCTTTCGCAACCGAAGAGGATTGCAGCATGAAGGGCGTGACCAGCGTGACGGTTTCGGTGCCGCTGACGATCCGCCGGCGCGGTGGGCGGAAGCAGATCATCGGGCCGGATGGGGCGGTGGCCCGGCCGGGAGACAACGGGGCAGGCTTTGTCCCGGTGCGTGGGGACCCGGCACTGATAAAAGCGCTGGCGCGGGGCTTTCGGTGGCGGCGGATGCTGGAGGATGGGCGGTATGCCAGCATCAGCGAGATGGCTAAGGCCGAAGGCGTCGAGCGCGGGTATGTCGGGTCGCTGCTGCGGCTGACGCTGCTGGCGCCTGCGATGGTCGAGGCGATAGTGGCGGGGCGGCAGCCGGAGGGGGTGACGCTGCCAGCGCTGCTGGATGGGATGCCGGTGGGGTGGGGGGAGCAAGCCATAGCGATGGTTGCACGCACCTGATATTCCGGGGCGGCGCCCCCCCATTGGAAGGCTGCGCGGATACCAATTGACGTGCTATGGAAGGCTCAAATTGGGAGAGACTTGAACGTGTCGCGTTTGACTGACCTGATCGCGCAAGCAAAGGTAAAAGATCCAAAGCTGGGTGCGGCGCTTGAGCAGGAATTCAAGGTTCTTTCTGCGCGTCGTTCATTCGGTCTCAATTTCGAACGGCATCGGCCCGAAAGCGTAGAGTTGCCTGGCCGCCCGATCCGAAAGGGCGATAAGGTACGCATTCTGCCTCCGCGCGGCTCTCCTGCGAAGGGTGACCAACGGCTTTGGAAGGTTCTCGGCGTTGAGCGTAACAATGGCGATCGGCTCGCACGGATTGAATTGTTTGGCGCTGAAAAACCCGAAAGAAAATCCGTCGCTCTCGACGATTTGGTTGTAGTGGCCGAGTTCAGGGACTTCATCTACCCTGGCCTTGTCAGCACGGGGCGCGTGGAACGCGGCGAAGACAAGCCATTCCACACGGTAATCAATGGTGAAAATTTTCATGTCTTGGAGGCGTTGACCTTCACGCATCGGGGGAAGATCGACGCTATTTACATTGATCCACCATACAATACAGGCGCAAGAGACTGGAAATACAATAACGACTATGTCGAGGCAGAAGACCTGTATCGGCATTCAAAGTGGCTGGCATTTATGGAGCGAAGGCTCCTCATTGCGCGGGAATTATTGAACACCGATTGCTCTGTCTTAATCGTTTCGATTGATGAGAAAGAATACCTCCGTCTTGGTTTGCTTTTGGAACAACTATTTCCTGAAGCTGAAATCCAAATGACCACCGCAGTTATCAATCGAGCCGGCTCTCAGCGAGTGGGGAGGTTCTCGCGTGTAGAGGAGTATGTTTTCTACGTATTCTTAGGCAACAGTTCCGTTAGCCCATGGAAATCGGCAATGCTGAATGACCTTATAAAAGGAGATAGTTCAACATCGAAAATGCCTACGGTATGGTTTACCGCGGTTCGTCGTGGAACACCATCGGCGCTACGCGGGGCTAGGCCTAATTTATTCTATGCTGTCTTTATTGATCAGGTCACAGGGCGATTAGTTGGAGTGGGTGACCCTATTCCCAAGAATCAGGATAGGAGGGAATTTCAAGCGCCGAAAGGTGCCCTTGCCATGTGGCCCGTCCATAGCGACGGCACTGAGCAGACTTGGAGATTTTCTGCCGAACAGATGAAAAGAAAATTGGCAGCCGGAACGGCTCGTCTTGGGAAACGTGATGCGAGAACGGGAGAACGCTCTATAACCTACTTACAGCCGGGTACGCTGAAGAATATTGAAAGTGGGATTTTTTTTGTGATAGCTCGCAACGAAGAAGGCGCGCTTGAGTTGGGCTTGGCAGATGGTGCTGAGAAGGCAGTCGCTCCGCGAACGGTTTGGAATTTAACGAGCCACTTCGCACGCGATCATGGTTCTACCCTATTAAAGACCATACTGGGAGAAAAACGCTTCGATTTTCCAAAATCCCTCTATTCGGTTGAAGATACATTGCGCTTCGTGGTGGGCGACAATCCCGCCGCGACAGTCCTGGACTTTTTCGCAGGCTCCGGCACGACAGCGCACGCGGTCATGCGTCTCAACCGACAGGATGGGGGGCGGCGTCAGTGTATCTCCGTTACCAATAACGAGGTAGCGGCTGATGAACAGGTAAACCTCCGCAAGGGCGGACTCCGCCCTGGTGACGTCAGCTGGGAAAAATGGGGTATTTGCGACTACATCACGAAGCCCAGAATTGCCGCTTCAATCTTGGGAAAGACCCCAGAAGGCAAAGATATTGAGGGCGATTACAAATTCACCGACGAGTTCCCGATGGCCGAAGGCTTCGAGGAAAATGCAGAATTCTTCACCCTGACCTACGAAACGCCCATTGCGGTTAACCATAACCGCGCTTTCGCGCGGATTGCGCCGCTTCTTTGGATGCGCGCTGGCAGCGAAGGCAGGCGGATTGATGCGCTTCCCGAAAAGGGTTGGGATGTGGCGGAAAGATACGGGCTTTTGACTGACCTTGATAAGGCTTCCGCCTTCTGCAAAGCGGTCGCCGCCAAGAGAAACATTCGTATCGCCTATATTGTGACGGATGATGAACGGCGCTTCCAGTCAGTCGCGCGGCAACTCCCCGCCATGGTTGAACCGGTGCGGCTTTATGAATCTTACCTGACTAACTTCCGATTCTCGATGGGACGTTAAGGCATGAAGTTCACCCTGAAGGATTATCAGGACGACGCCGTCAAGGACGTTCTTGATCGCCTGAAGAAGGCACGGAAGCGCTGGCACGAGGATGGCGATAGGCACGCATTTTCCCTCACCGCCGCGACCGGGGCGGGCAAGACGGTTATGGCGGCTGCCGTTTTCGAATCCCTGTTTTTTGGGAATGACGAGCATGATTTTGAGGCAGACCCTGGCGCTGTCGTGATATGGTTTAGTGATGATCCTTCCCTGAACGAGCAATCCCGCTGGCGACTTCAGGAAGCCTCGGACAAACTCACCATTTCAGACCTGGTCCCGGTTGAGAATACGTTTGGCGCGGAGAAGTTTCAGCCAGGCAAGGTCTATTTTCTGAATACACAGAAGCTTTCAAAAAATAGCTTGCTGGTGCGCGGCCACGATCCCAATGATCCCGCTCTGGAGACCGCAGA
>JBIKWX010000173.1:0-7513 GCA_044356095.1 Roseomonas sp. | reverse complement strand
CGGCAAATCCAGCAGCAAAGGGGCGATCGGGCCACCGCCCATCAGGGATTTGCGGGTACCCTCATCGCCAAGCGCTTCAAGCACGCGCTTTTGCAGCAGGGACTGCGCGTGCCGCAGCAAGGCCCGGTCCTCAGATAGGCGACCAAGATGTCGCTTGAGCGCTGTTTGGTCCAGGCCGAGGCGCTGGAAGACCAATTTGGGTAGCCTTGAATCCGTAATGCCGACAATGCTTTGCCGCCGAAACACTTGCGACAGATTGAGCCGATCCAGCCGCGCATCGAGGCCAAGCGGCGAGACCGGCTCCGCTGGCGGTACCTCCAGGAATTGCGGCAGGCGGGCAGCATTCAAAAGAGTGATGAGCATGAGTTTTGAGGATGGGAGCGGGAGCAATTGCACCGCGGCTTCCCCAAGGATCTGGCCAAGCAGCGCCTGAAGCTTGCCCGCTTCGAAGCTCGGCAGTTCTGTCAGCAGCCAATCATGCGGGGCGATTTCAACCAGAGAGCCGCCCTTCACATCAACCGCTTCCCGCAACAGGGCAAAAACCAGGCGCTGCGCCTCTGGCCGCGTGCCGGGGGAGACACGCACGGCGGCCCGCCCGCCTTCATCGCGCAAGGCACGCCGCAGCGCGTCCTGCAAGGACGTCTGGCTGAGCTGCAGCTCAGGGGTGGGAGAGCGTTTACTGGCCATTCGAAGCTTAGTTCTATCAGAAACCTACTAGCGAGACGTATAAAATCGCATTCTGAGCGCTTTCACCCCTTTTTGGCCCTTCAATGGCGACCTCGCAATCTCTGCGATGCGTTTTACCCCTTCGCTTGGGCAAAAAAATCCCTATATTAACGTCAGTTCATCTTGGGGGGTTGAGAATCCAATGCGTCGTCCCGCTTACCTTGTGACCGCTTTTGCGGCCCTGGCCATGGTCTTGGTGCCGGTTCTGGTCGATGCCAAGCCGGGGGGCAATTCATCTTCCGGCAGCCGCGGCAGCCGGACCTATTCCGCGCCGCCGCCGACCCAGACCGCGCCGGGCACAGCGCGCCCGATGGAGCGGACCGCGACGCAGCCTTCCGGCCCGCAACAGGCCGGCGCCCCCGCGCGTCCTGGCATGCCGCCGCAAGCACAACCGCAGCGTTCCTTCATGGGCGCGCTGGCGGGTGGCCTGCTCATGGGTGGCCTGATCGGCATGATGTTTGGCGGCGGGCTGTTCGGTGGCGCCGGCGGCTTTGGCGCCATGCTTGGCATGCTGTTGCAGGTGGCGCTGATCGGCGGGCTGATCTGGCTTGCTTTCCGCATCTTCCGTCGCCGTCAGGCTGAACCCGCTGTCGCCGGGCCTGCGGGCTATGCGCGCCAGATGGAACCGGCGCCGATGGCCGGTGGTGCGGCTTCGGCTGGTGCCTATGCCGCGCCAGCGCGTGATGTTCAGCTGACGCCGCAGGATTATCAGGCGTTCGAACGCTCCTTGATTGAGGTGAATGCCGCCTGGTCGCGCCGTGACCTGAAGGGGCTGCGCGATTTCGCAACGCCCGAGATGGTGGGCTATTTCGCGCAGGATTACCGCGATTTGGATGCGCGCGGCTGGCGCAATGAAACCCGCGATGTGAAGCTGGAAGGCGGTGACCTATCCGAAGCCTGGCATGAGGATGGGCTGGATTACGCCACGGTTACGATGCGCTTTTCTATGCTCGATGCCACCTTTGAAGCTGCGACCAACAAGGTGGTGGAAGGCAGCACGACAGAACGCCAGACCTCGACCGAGATGTGGACCTTTGTGCGCAGCGGGCCTGAGGAGCGTTGGTTGCTTTCCGCCATTCAACAAACGGGCTGATGGCGTTACCCCGGCATGGCGCAGGCCGTGCCGGTTTGCCCCAGATGAATGCCGTGATTGGCCTTGGCTGATCACGGCTTTTTTATGTGCCTGGCAGGGCGGTTTGGGCTTGCTTGGGCGCATAAAAACCACTCGCTTTCGCTGCGCCAATTCGTCTAGCCTTCCGACAAAGAAATGGGAGGAAGGCATGGTTATGCTGCTTGGTCGCCGTGCGCTCATGGCGGGCATGGCTGGCGCTTTGGCAACACCTGCAATGGCGCAGTCGCGATTTCCGGACAGGCCGATCCGCATGATGGTGCCCTGGACGCCGGGCGGCGCCACGGACATTCAAATGCGCGCCCTATGTGAACAGGCGGCGCGGCGTTTGGGCCAGCCGATCATTGTGGAAAACAAGCCTGGTGCGGGCGGTTCCTTGGCAGCGCAATTCCTGGCGCGGGAGGCGAAGCCGGATGGCTATACGCTGGCGCAAATGTCCAATGGCTCATTCCGCATGCCGCTGCTGCAGGAAAGGCCACAATGGGACCCGATGCAGGATTTCACCTGGGTCATTCGCCTGGTCGGCTATATGGGCGGCGTGGTGGTGCGCCGTGATGCGCCGTGGAAGACCATGCAGGAATTGCTGGCCGATGCGCGCGCCAATCCGGGCAAGTTCAATTACGGCACGCCCGGCGCCAATACCACCGATATCCAAATGACTCGGCTTGCCCGGCTGGCCGGCATTGATTGGGTGACGGTACCTTTCCGGGGTGCCGCGCCCAATCTGCAAGCGCTATTGGCCGGCGATATTCATTTCTCAGCAGAAACCAGCGCCTGGGCGGATATGGCCCTTGAAGGCCGTGTGCGCCCGCTGGCGGTTTGGATGAGTGACAGGGCGGCGCGCTTCCCGAATGTGCCGACGCTGCGCGAAGTGGGTTACGATGTCCTCGGCGAAAGCACCTATGGCGTTGGCGGACCGCGCGGCATGGACCCGGGCCTGGTGCGCGCACTACATGATGCCTTCAAGGAAGCGCTGTTCGATCCCGCCCATCTGGCGGTGATTGCGCGCTTTGACATGCCGGTGCGCTATCTGAACAGCGCCGATTACGCCGTGGCGGCTGCGGCGCATTATGAGGATGAGAAAAAAACCGTGCAGGAGCTTGGGTTGAAGCTGGGGTGAAGAGTTTCACCCAAGCCCCATCACGCGCGGCAGCCAAAGCGCCAAATCCGGTATCGCCATGACGGCAATGGCCGAAAGCAACATGGCAAGCACCAGCCAGATCACCCAGGGCACGGTGCTTTCCATGGAAACGCCGGCGATACGGCAGGACACCATGAGGTTCACCGCCATGGGCGGCGTGAATTGCCCAATCGCGATCATCATGGTCAGCACCACGCCAAACCAGGTCAAATCCCAGTGAAAGGCAGCAGCAATCGGCAGCAGCAGCGGCAGCAGGATCAGGAAAATCGAAATGCCATCCAGAAACATGCCGACAATGACAAGGAAAATCGTGAGCAGCGCGAGTGTCCCGGCTGAGCCAAGCCCAAGCCCCACCACCCATTCCACAATGGGGCGCACAATGCCAAGTGTGCTGGTGGACCAGGCAAAAACCGTCGCCAAGGCAATGACGATCAGAATGACGGCGGAGATTTCCCCAGCCTCCACCAGCATTTCATAGACATCGCGCAGGCTAAGGCTGCGATAGACAAAAAAGCCGATGAAAAGCCCGTAGAATACCGCGACCACGGCAGCTTCCGTTGGCGTGAAAAAGCCAAGCCGCATGCCGCCCAGGATCACCACGGGCGCCATCAGGCCCCAAAACGCGTCCTTGAAGCTTTGCCAGACAGCAATGACTTCCTTCTGGCGCGCCTTGCCACCGAAATCCTTCAGAATGGAAATGATCACCACGGCGGCGATGATGCAAAGCCCGGCGAGAATCCCTGGTATCATGCCGGCGGCGAAAATCGCCGGCACGGAAACCCCCGGCACCAGCACGGCATAGACAATGAAGGCGATGGAAGGCGGGATCAGGATATCAGTGGCCGCCGCCGCCCCCACGGTGCTGGCGATGAAAGGCCGCGGATAGCCATCTTCCGCCATGCTTTTCGTCACCACCTGACCGACCGCCGCGCTGGTGGCCGGGCCTGAGCCTGAGATGCCGCCAATCACCATCGCGACCAGCACAGCGACGGAAGCCAGCGCACCGCGCCCGGCACCAACCAGCGCAGTGGCAAAACGCACCAGGCGCAGCGCCACACCGGTGCGGTCAAACACACTGCCCACCAGCACGAACATCGGAATGGCAATCAGCGGATATTTCGCAATGCCGGCATAGACATTGGTGGGCATCGCCATAATGGATTGATCGGCGAGCCAAATGGCGAAGGCACCCGCAAGGCCGAGACAAATGGCGACCGGCACACCGCCCGCGAGCAGCACGGCAAAGGCGAGAAACAGGATGGTCGCAATCATGGCTCAGCCATCCTCACCGCGCGCAAGCCGAATAAGCCGCCCCGCAGCGCGTGCAATCACCAGAAATGAGATCAGCGGCAGCCATCCGGTATAGAGCCATTGCGGATTGCCAAGCCCGTTGGAGAGCACCTCAAAGCGATATTCATCATAAGCGAGCTTGGTACCAAAGACCGCAAGCAAGCCAAAGCAGATAATGGCAAGCACCAGCGCCAGCATCTCCGCCCGGCGTTGCCCGAGCTTGCCCATCAGATCAGTAAAATATCCAACCCGGATATGCCGCCCCGTCGCAATCGCCAGCGCCGCGCCGATCAAAGCAATCACCACCATCAGCACCACGGAATATTCTTCCGTGATGGCCAATGAGACATTGGTGAGGTAGCGCGCCAGCACATTGGCAGCCGTGATCAGTGCCATGGCCGCCATGGCAAGCGCAAGCAACACGCGCTCAAAACTGAGCGGTACCCGGGTTTTCGGATCCGGAAGTGTTGCCCCCGGATCCAACTCAACGCTCATGGCGCGTCAGGCAATCGCGCGCGCAATGGCAGCTTCGGCCTTTTGCACCAGCGCGCTGCCGACCGTCTGCGACCATTTGTCAAAGACCGGCCGCGTGGCACGGGCAAAAGCCTGCTTTTCCGCGGGCGTCAGTTCGGCCACGGCCACACCACGGCGGATGCATTCCTCAATGGAGGAACGATCCCCATCAATGCCAAGCCCCTTGCGCGCCGCCGCGATCTGCTTCTGAGCGGCTTCACGCGCACAGGCAATCACCAGGTCACGATCCGCCGGCGCGAAGCTATCCATCACGGTTTTGGAAGCCACAAATATCGCTGCATCGGCGCAGTAATTCCAGATGGTCAGATGGCGCTGCGCGAGCGTATCCATGCGAAAGCCCAGGAACAGATTGACCGGGTTTTCCTGCCCATCCACCGCGCCGGTGGAAAGCGCGGGCTGCAGATCGGCAAAGGACATTTGCACCGGATTGGCGCCAAGCCCTTGATAGATTTCGCTGAAAATCGCGCCCGCCGCAAAGCGGATTTTCAGGCCGCGCAGATCCTCAGGCTTGCGAATTTCGCGCTTGCTGTTGGAGATTTCGCGAAAGCCATTCTCGCCCCAGGCAACCGGCACAACATCGCGGCTGGTCAGCGTGCCGAACAGATCGCGCCCGACCTCACCATTGATGATCGCGTCATAGGCGCGGTGATTGGGCATCAGGAAGGGCAGCGAAAAGATATTCATTTCGCGGATTTGCGGAGAGATATTGATGGTGGAAAACACCGCCATATCAATCACGCCCTGGCGCATCGCGACCAATTCACGCGTCTGATCGCCGCCGACCAATTGGCTGCCCGGATAGACCTTCATGTTGATCCGCCCGCCCGAGCGCTCGGTCACCAGTTCCGCCCAGGTGAAGGCGCCGTCTGATATCGGCAGCGGGCGATTGCCCACGACCGAGACCTTGTATTCGGCGCGGTATTGCCCCTGCGCGCGCGCAATCGTGGGGGCGGCCAGGCCAAGCGCGCCGGCGCCCAGCAGCAGGTTACGGCGCGTCGCGCCCTGGAATGGGGTGGTCATGGCGTTCTTCTCCCTTTTGATAAGTCCAGACTATAATCCCCCAATGCCCAAGGCCAGCGCCGGAGGCAAGCGAAACATCGCAAGCGCCGCCGAAATGGCGCTTTTGAGAAACAGGAGACGCCGCATGATCCCGACTTCCAACCTGGGTGCCATGCTGCTGCAAACCGCCCGCCGCCTGCCGGATCGCCCCGGGCTGATCTGGCGTGATCGGGTCTGGAGCTGGTCGGAATTCGCCGCCCGCGCCTCATCAGCCGCCGCCGGTTTGCGCGCGCGCGGGATTGGTGTCGGGGATCGCGTGCTGATCCATTCACGCAACAATAACGCGATTTTCGAAGGCGTCTGGGCCTGTTGGTTGATTGGCGCCGTTTGGGTGCCGACGAATTTCCGCCTAAGCCCGCCGGAAGCCGCCTATCTGGCCGGGTCGTCACGCTGCAAGGCGCAGATTTTTGACGTGGCCTTCCCCGAACATCGCGCCGCCTGCCGCGCGGAAAACCCAGCCTGCATGCTCGATATCGCGATTGGCGATGGTGCCGGCTTTTCCTGGGAGGATTTGATTGCGGAAGGTGCCGCCGCGCCGGTGACGGTGGCAGCCGATGTGGATCGCGATCATCCCGCTTGGTTCTTCTATACCTCCGGCACTACAGGCCGGCCCAAGGGCGGCATTCTGACCCATGGGCAAATGGCCTTTGTCATCAACAACCACATCGCCGATCTGATGCCGGGGCTGAGCGAGAATGATGCCTCCTTAGTGGTGGCGCCGCTTTCCCATGGCGCTGGCGTGCATGCGCTATCGCAAGTGGCGCGTGGTGCGACCTCCATCCTGCTGCCTGGTGAGCGTTTTGATGTGCCGGAAGCCTGGCGCCTGATTGAGACATATCGGGTTTCCAACATGTTCACCGTGCCGACGATTCTGAATGCGCTTTGTCGCGATCCGGCCGTTGATACGCATGATCATTCATCGCTGCGTCACGTGATTTATGCCGGCGCGCCCATGTATCGGGAGGATCAGAAATACGCGCTGAGCAAACTCGGCCCCTGTCTGGTACAGTATTTCGGCCTGGGTGAGGTCACCGGCAATATCACCGTGCTGCCGCCGGCCTGGCATAGTCTGGAAGATGATCCTGGCATGCCAATCGGTTCCTGCGGCTATCCACGCACCGGGATTGAGGTTGCGATTTTGGATACGGCGAACCAGCCCTTGGCAGCCGGTGAAACTGGCGAGATTTGCGTGCGTGGTCCTGCGGTATTTGCGGGCTATTTCGAAAATGACAGCGCGAATGAGAAAGCCTTTGCCGGCGGTTGGTTCCATACTGGTGACCTTGGCCATCTGGATGCGCGCGGCTTTTTGTACATCACGGGCCGCGCTTCGGACATGTATATCTCTGGTGGGTCGAACGTATATCCGCGGGAGGTTGAGGAAGCGCTACTGACGCATCCATCCGTTGCGGAGGCCTGCGTGGTGGGCGTGCCTGATGCGAAATGGGGCGAAAGCGGCGTGGCGGTGCTGGTCGCGGAAGCGGGGGCGGCGATTGATCCGGCAGCGGTGATGGCGCATCTGGATGGCCGGCTTGGCCGCTATAAATGGCCCGCCAAGATTGTGGTCTGGGATGCGCTGCCGCGTTCCGGCTATGGCAAGGTCCCGAAGAATGAGGTGAAGCGCCTGCTGGTGGAAC
>JBIKWX010000172.1:0-7573 GCA_044356095.1 Roseomonas sp. | reverse complement strand
CAGGGGCTGGTGGGTCAGGCGGCGATGGAAATTGAGATTGGCCGGCTGCTGACCATGAAGGCTGCTTGGATTTTGGACCAGGGCGGCTTCGCGCGGAAGGAAGTTTCCATGGCGAAGATTGTGGTGGCGGATGCACTGCAAAAATCTGTGGATACGGCGCTGCAATTGCTGGGCGCGCGCGGCTATTCCAAGGATACGGTGATTGAATGGATGTATCGCTATGCCCGCCAGGCGCGGCTGGTGGATGGCGCATCCGAAGTGCATCGCATGGTGTTGGCCAATACGCTGCGTGCGGAGGGTTCTGGATTCTTCGCCTGGGGTCCGCCCAAGCATGGATGAGGCGCGGCGCGCAAAACTGACGGATTGGCTGCGCGGGGCAACCGGCGCGGCTGATCTTGAAATTGGTACCATGGCCTTGCTTTCCGGCGGCGCCATTCAACAGAATTGGGCCTTGGATGTAACGCTGGCAGGCCGTAGTGAGGCCTGGGTGCTGCGTACTGATAATGCCGCGACCTTGGCGGTTTCCCTGCCGCGATCAGCGGAATTCGCGCTATTAAAGGCTGCCTTTGCCGCGGGCGTGACGGTGCCGGAACCGCTTCATTTGTGTGAGGATACCGGCGTTCTTGGCGCACCGTTCTTCATCATGCGTCGCGTGCAGGGTATTGCAGCGGGGCATCGCGTGGTAAAAAGCGAAACGCTTTGCGGTGGGCGGGATGCAGCGGTGCAGGCGCTTGGGCGCGAATTGGCGCGTATTCATCGCATCACGCCGCCGCGCGCAGATTTGGCGTTTTTGGGCGCGCCGCCCGATGATGCCTGCTTGGCCTTCGTGGCAGAACAGCGCGCGGCACTTGATCGGCAAGCGCTGCCGCGCCCGGTTTTGGAATGGGGCTTGCGGCATTTGGAACGCAACGCGCCGCCGCCGCTGCCGCCCGTGCTGAACCATAATGATTTCCGCACCGGCAATCTGATGTTGGCTCAGGCGGGTGTGACGGCAGTGTTGGATTGGGAATTCGCCGCCTGGGGCGAACCGCATGCGGATCTAGGCTGGTTCTGCGCCAAATGCTGGCGCTTCGGCAGCGCTTTTGAGGCAGGCGGCATTGGTGGGCGGGACGCCTTCTATGCCGGCTATGCCGCGGAGGCCGGCCATGCCGTGGATGCGGCGCGCGTGACCTGGTGGGAATTAGCGGCGCATATTCGCTGGGCGGTGATTGCGATTGACCAAGCCGCGCGGCATCTCTCCGGCAAGGAAACCAGCCTGGAATTGGCGTTGACCGGCCATATTGTGCCGGAGCTTGAATGGGAAATCCTCAACATGACGGGGGTGCCTGATGCAGCGTGAAGCCCCGGAGGGGCCGGGATTGCTCGCAACAGCACGCGACGCGCTGTTGCAGGAGATTCTGCCGAAACTTTCCGGCACGGATGCTTTCACCGCACGTATGATCGCCAATGCCATGGCGATTGCGGCGCGCGAGGCTGCTCAGGATGATGCTTGGGTCACCGCAACGCGCGCCGCCATGCAGCGCCTGACGGGCGCGACTGACACACCGGACCGCGCCTTGGCCGGTGCGATTCGGGCAGGGCGTTTTGACCCAGGCAGTGCGCATCATGCGGAAGTGGCGGCGATGTTGCGGGAAGCTGCACGGATGCGGTGCGCCATCAGCGCACCTCGGATTTTGGGAAAGGTTTGAGCCATGTTGGATGATCTGCCGAAAACTGCAGCCAATCATGTGGCGCTTTCGCCGGTTTCCTTCCTGCCGCGCGCGGCGCATGTCTGGGGCAAGCGTATCGCCATTATTCATGATGCGCGGCGCATTACCTACGCGGCGTTTTTCGAACGCAGCCGCCGCCTGGCATCGGCCTTGCGCCATGCGGGCGTTGCACCGGGCGATGTGGTGGCGGCGCTATTGCCGAATATTCCGGAAATGCTGGAAGCGCATAATGGCGTGCCCATGGCGCATGCGGTGCTATGCCCGATCAATACGCGGCTTGATGCTGCCACCGTACGCTTCATCCTGGACCATTCCGGTGCGAGGATTTTACTGCTGGACCGTGAATTTGCCGCATTGGTGAATACCGCGTTGGAGGGTCTGGAAAACCCGCCGCGCATCATCATCATTGATGACCCGGGGGGCCCGGGCGGGTCCGCGATTGAAGCGACTTCCTATGAGGAATTTATCGCGGGTGGTGACGCGGCTTTTCCGGTGACGCCACCGACAGATGAATGGGCGGCGATTTCGCTTTCCTATACATCGGGCACCACGGGTGATCCCAAGGGCGTGGTCGCGCATCATCGCGGCGCTTATCTGAATGCCTGCGGTAACGCACTATCATTTGGGCTGAATGCACAAAGCGTCTATCTTTGGACGCTGCCCATGTTTCATTGCAATGGCTGGACCTATACCTGGGCGGTCACGCTGCAAGGGGGCACACATGTCTGCCTGCGCCGCGTGGAGCCTGCGCGGATTTTTGCGCTGATTGCCGAACATGGGGTGACGCACCTCTGTGCCGCACCGGTGGTGCTGACCATGCTGATCCATGCACCGGAAGACCAGCACCGCCGTTTTGCGCATCGCGTTGGCATTGCAACCGGCGGTGCGGCGCCGCCATCACCGGTGATTGCGGCGATGGAGACACTCGGCTTCGATGTCACGCATCTTTATGGCCTGACGGAATGCTACGGGCCTTCGCTGTTATGTGCCTGGCAGCCCGGTTTGCATGATCTGCCTTTGCCCGAGAAAGCCGCCTTCATGGCGCGGCAGGGTGTCGCTTTGCCTACTCTGGAAGAAGCCACTGTGATTGATCCCGAAAGCGGTGTGCGCGTTCCCGCCGATGGCGCGACCATTGGTGAGATTTCCATTCGCGGCAATACCGTGATGAAGGGCTATTTGCGCAATCCCAAGGCCAATGCAGCGGTTTTTGTGGATGGCTGGTTCCGCACCGGGGATCTGGGTGTGCTGCATCCGGATGGCTATATTGAGGTAAAAGATCGCGCCAAGGATATTGTGATTTCGGGCGGGGAGAATATCAGCAGCCTGGAAGTGGAAGAAACGCTCTATCGCCACCCGGATGTGATGGAAGCCGCCGTGGTGGCGCATCCGGATGAAAAATGGGGCGAGGTGCCGCATGCCTTCATTACGCTGAAGCCAGGGGCGCCAGCGAATCGTGACGGCATCGTGGCTTTCTGCCGCGCCAATCTGGCAGGCTTCAAGGTGCCGCGCCACATCACCTTCGGGCCACTGCCGAAAACCGCCACCGGCAAGATCCAGAAAATCGAATTGCGCGCCCGAGTGCGCGGTGGCTGAGGCATGATGACAGAACTCCCCAAACCCAGCGCGCTCACGGGCCTGCGCGTGATCGACCTGACCCGCGTAGTGGCCGGCCCGCTTTGCGCGCAGATGCTGGGCGATCTGGGGGCAGACATCGTCAAGCTGGAACGCCAAGGCAATGGCGATGATTTGCGCGCGCTTGGCCCGCCCTTTGTTGCCGGCAGTGACGACAGCACCTATTTCGTCTCGCTCAATAGGAACAAGCGCTCACTCAGCCTGGATTTCACGCAGGCCGAAGGTGCCACCATTCTGAAGCGCATGGTGGCTAAAGCGGATGTGCTGATTGAGAATTTCCGCACCGGTACGCTCGCGCGCTATGGCCTGGGCTATGAGGATTTGCGCGCCATCAATCCGCGACTGATCTATTGTTCCGTGACCGGCTTTGGACAGGATGGGCCATATGCGCATCGCTCCGGCTATGATTTTGTAGCGCAGGCCATGGCTGGGTTGATGGAAGTCACCGGGGAGGCGGATGGCAAGCCAGGTGGCGGCCCACAGCGCGTTGGCGTGCCGGTTGCGGATATGTTCACGGGCTTTGCGGCGATTGTTTCGATCCTTGCCGCGCTCCGCCACCGCGACCAGACCGGTGAGGGGCAATATTGCGAAGTTTCGCTTTATGAGACGATGGTCTCGCTGATGCAGGCACCGATGGCATCCTGGCTCAATGCTGGCAAGCTAATGCAGCGTACCGGCAATGATGCGGTGGTGGCGGTGCCTTATGGCGTGTTCCAGGGATCGGACGCAAAATTCGTCATCGGCGTTTTGAATGACCGCGAATTTGTTCGGCTGGCGGCCGCGCTGGGCCATGCGGAATGGGCCGAGGATGAGCGCTTTCGCCGCGCGCGTGATCGTGCCGCCAATCGCGATCTGCTGCTTGGCATGATGCATGATGTGCTGCGGCATAAGCCAAGGGCGGAATGGTTGGCGATTTTGGAGGATGCCAAGATCACCTCCGGCCCCATCAATACGGCGGCTGATGTGGAAGCTGATCCGCATACCAAGGCGCGTGGGCTGATTGTGGAAGTGCCGCATCATGCTGGTGGGCGTGTGCGCGTGCCGGCTTCACCGCTCCATCTTGCTGCGACGCCGGTGACCTATCGCTACGGTATTCCAGCGCCCGGTGAGCATACGGATGCGGTGCTGCGCGAATTCGCCGAGATGACAACAGAAGAAATCGCCGTGGCGCGTGCCGCTGGCGTCTTGTAAGGGGGCTACGCCATGGCTGGGCTGCGTTTTGATTTGCGCGATGCGCCGGATGGTGCGGCGGCGCTACGCGCCGAAGTGCGCGCGTTCTTGGCAGAGCACGCGCCGAATTTCACGCCGGAAATCCGCGCCCGGTCCTGGATGGGGTTTGACCGTGATTTCACGCGCGCTGTCGGCGCCAAGGGCTGGATTGGCATGTGCTGGCCGCGCGAATTTAGTGGTGGCGAGAAAAGCTTTCTGGAACGCAATATCGTGCTGGAGGAAATGCTCGCGGCCGGTGCGCCGGTGGGCGCGCATTGGATCGGGGATCGGCAATCCGGCCCGCTGATTTTGCGGCTTGGTACAGAAGACCAGAAGCACCATTTCCTGCCGCGCATCGCAAGCGGCGAATATGCGTTTTGCATCGGCTTGTCTGAACCTGATTCGGGCAGTGATTTGGCGTCGCTCCGCACCAAGGCCGAAAAGGTGGATGGCGGCTGGAAGCTAAATGGCCGCAAGATTTGGACGACCTTTGGCCATCTTTGCGATTGGATGATCGCGCTGGTGCGTACCTCTCCGGCGCCGGAAGGTGGCGCGCGGCATATCGGGCTTTCGCAAGTGCTGGTGAATCTGCGCGCGCCTGGCGTGCATATCCGCCCGATCCGCGATCTGGTCGGCGAGAAGGGTTTCAATGAAATCACCTTCGATGATGTGATGCTGCCGGAAGACGCGCTGGTCGGGCAGGAAGGCGCGGGTTGGGCGCAGGCTACCAGCGAATTGGCGTTTGAACGCAGCGGGCCGGATCGGTATTTGTCATCACACCCCTTGCTGGAAGCAGCGATGACAACACTGAAGCAAGATGGCGCCGCGGCGCCCGCGTTGGGGCGTCAGGTCGCGCGGCTTTGGGCGTTGCGCAATATGTCGGTCGCGGTGGCGGGCATGTTGGAAGATGGGCAGGACCCCGTGCGGCAGGCCGCGCTGGTCAAGGATTTGGGCAATGATTTCGAACAGGCCTTGCCCAATGTGGTGCGTGATCTGATCGCAACCGAAGACATGCCAGAGGATATGCGCCGCATGCATGCCTATCTGACGCAGATTGTGCCGACTTTCTCCTTGCGCGGCGGCACGCGTGAAATCATGCGCGGCATTATCGCGCGCGAATTGGGGCTGCGCTGACATGGCAAGCGAAATTGCAACCGAACTCGCCGAACAGGCGGATCGCGCACTGACGGATGCCGCGGATGTCGCGGTGCTGCGCGCGCTTGAAGCTGGTGACTGGCCCGCTACCACTTGGGATGCCATGGCGGCACTTGGCCTGAATGGCGCGCTTGTGCCGGAAGAAGCGGGCGGTGTCGGCCTTGGCTTTGCGGATGTGGCGCCCTTGCTGGAAGTGCTCGGGCGTCATGCCGCGCCAGTGCCGCAGGCGGAGAGCATTTTCGGCAGTGCCTTGCTGGCAGCGGCGGGCATCATGCCGCCTGAAGGCGCGTTGAGTTTCGGCGCGCGTAATGGCGCCATTCCCTGGGGGCGGCATGCGGGCCATATCGCACTGTTGGATGGCGCGCGCATTGCGCTTTACCCGGCGGCAGCGCTTGCCTGGGAAGAAGGCGGCAATATCGGCCATGAGGCGCGGGATCATGCGCGCGTCATCGGCACGCCAATCGCAGAAGCAGTATTGCCCAATGGCTGGGGTGCGGAAACGGGCTTGCTCTGCACGGCGCTGATGCGCTCGGCGCAGATTGCGGGTGCGATGCAGGCAGCGCTGGCCTTGGCAGTGGATCACGCCAATACGCGAAAGCAATTCGGCCGACCGATCGGGCGCTTTCAGGCGGTGCAGCAGCAGCTTGCGGTGTTTGCGGCGGAAACTTCTGCTGCTTCCGTTGCCGCCGCAGCAGCCGCGCGTGCGGTGGATCGGCGCGGATTGGCAGCGGCGGCGTTTGAAATCGGCTGCGCCAAGATCACAGTGGGTGAGGCCGCCACACGTGGTGCCGCCATTGCCCATCAGGTTTTTGCCGCCATGGGCATTACGGAAGAACATCAGCTGCATCATTTCACGCGCCGGCTTTGGTCCTGGCGTGAAGAAGGTGGCAGCGAAGCCTTTTGGGCCAAGCGTATCGGGCAGGAAGCACAAGCGCTCCCTGGAGCCCTTTGGCCCTTCATCACTGCGCGCGAGGAGGAAATCGCCCCATGACCCCATTCCTGAATATCGAACGTGAAGGCGGCATCGTCATTCTCACGCTCAATCGGCCTGAAAAGCGCAACGCGATTTCAACCCGTGCGGAATGTGAGGAAGTTGAAGCCGCCTGCCGCAGCCTGTCGCGTGATGATAGCGTGCGTTGCGTCATCGTGACCGGTGCGGGTTCTGCTTTTTGCGCCGGCGGTGATCTGAAGGGTATGCGCGACAAGACCGGGATTACCGGCGGCGGTACGGGGGCAGAAATTCGTGAATCCTATCGTCGTGGCATTCAATTGATCCCTCTCGCGCTTTATGAATTGGATATTCCAACCATCGCGGCGGTGAATGGGCCAGCGATTGGCGCGGGGCTCGACCTCGCGCTGATGTGCGATATTCGCGTCGCCAGCGAGAAAGCCTTGTTTGCGGAAAGCTTCGTCAAGGTCGGCATCGTGCCTGGCGATGGTGGCGCCTATTTGCTGCCAAAGGTGGTTGGCATGTCGAAGGCTTTGGAATTGTCACTCACCGGGGAGACGATTGGCCCGGCAGAGGCGCTGGCCTGCGGCATGGTCTCAAAAGTGGTGGCGCCGGAAGCCTTGTTGGATGCGGCGCGCGCCATTGCGGCGAAAATCGCGGCCAATCCGCCGCAAGCAGTGCGGCTGACCAAGCGCCTGCTGCGTGAAAGCCAGCACACGCGGCTTTCAACTTTGCTTGAAATGTCGGCGGCCTATCAGGCGCTGGCGCATGGCACGCGAGATCATCGCGAAGCCGTGGATGCCATGCTGGAAAAACGCGCACCAAGCTTTGAAGGACGGTGAAAATATGATGTAGGTCAAGGAAGTGTTCGGACCTGGGGAGCAAGAAGCCGCCTCAGGAAGAAGGAACGCGACCATGA
>JBIKWX010000013.1:0-24062 GCA_044356095.1 Roseomonas sp. | reverse complement strand
CGGCGTTGGGCGGCTGAAACCGGCGCCTGGTACTTGGGGATCATTGGTGGTTTTGCCTGCTGTTTTGCTCGGGCCGGTGCCTGCCTTGTTGCTCGCCATTTTGGTGACGCTCATTGGTTTTTACGCGGTGCGCGACGTGCTGCGCGAAACCCCCGATCAAGACCCTGGCTGGATTGTGGTGGATGAAGCGGCCGGCATGCTGATTGCGCTGGCGGGCCTGAGCATGACCGCCAGCATCTGGGGCGTGCTGATTGCCTTCGGCCTGTTTCGTATTTTCGATATCTTCAAACCCTGGCCGATTTCCTGGGCCGATCGGCAAAAGGGCGCTTTTGGTGTCATGCTGGATGATGTTGTCGCGGGTGCGCTGGCGGCCTTGGCGCTGATCCTGGCGCGCCCCCTTTTGCCGGGAGTGATCTGACCCATGCTGCCCGAAGCCACACTTGATCAGGCGCGCAGCCTGCTTGCGCAGATGGATGCCAAGGGCATGACCTTGGCCACGGCGGAATCCTGCACTGGTGGCTTGATTGCCGCAGCGCTGACGGCGATTGCGGGCTCATCTTCCGTAGTGATGGCGGGCTTCGTCACTTACGCGAATGACGCCAAGCAGAAGATGGTCGGCGTGCGTACCGAAACCCTGGCGGCGCAAGGCGCGGTGAGTGAAGACGTGGCGCGCGAAATGGCGGAAGGGGCGCGGGCGCGGGCGGGTGTTTCACTCGCCCTTTCCTGCACCGGCATTGCGGGACCAGGCGGCGCCACGCCGGGCAAGCCGGTCGGGTTGGTGTTCATCGGCTGCGCACGCGAAGGCGCTGCAACGCTTGTGGAACGCCATGTCTTCCCAGGTGATCGCGCGGCGGTGCGTGCCGCGACGGTGGCGGCAGCGCTTGATCTTGCCGCGCGGCGCATCGCGGGCGTCTGATCACCCGCTTGCGGCGCGGCCATACTGGTCGCAGGATGGGCGCAACACAGAAGAAGCGGGGGAAGGTCAGGGCTAGGGTGCGGTGCGCGCTCAGCCATTCCTCTGCCGGTGCTGTGCTGACACCGCATGAGGAGACTTCCATGGCAGCCCCACCTTCCGCACGCCGCGACCGCATCAATCCGGATTTCCCGAAGCTGGTGGAGATGACCCACCAATATGTTTATGGCGATGTCTGGGAACGCCCACAGCTTTCCAAGCGCGACCGTTCGATGGTGACGATTGCTGCCCTTGTCGCCATGGGCTGGCAGGAACAGTTGAACAGCCATATCGGCCGCGGCCTGACCAATGGGCTGTCGCGCGAGGAAATCTCAGAAATCATCACGCATCTTTCGATGTATTCCGGCTGGCCTTCCGCCATGACGGCAGCGCATGTCGCTGTTGATGTGTTTGAAGCGCAGGACAAGGCAAAGAAGGGCTGAAGCGATGAAGGTAGGATTCATTGGCCTTGGCACCATGGGTGCCTTCATGGCCGCCAATCTGCAAAAGGCCGGCTATCAACTGGTGGTGCATGACATTCGCCGCGAAGCTGGCGCCAATCGGCTTGCTGCCGGCGCCATTTGGGCGGAAACGCCGAAGGCCGTGGCGGAACAATGTGAGGTGATTTTCACCTCTCTGCCAGGACCCAAGGAAGTGGAGCCGGTGATTTTCGGCAATGATGGCATCCTGGCCGGCGTACAAAAAGGTGCGGCCTATTTCGATCTTTCCACCAATTCGCAGGCGCTGATGAAGCGCATGGCGGAAGCTCTTGCGACCAAGGGCGCTTATGGTTTTGATGCGCCGGTGAGCGGCGGGCCGAAGGGGGCTGAGACCGGTAAGCTCGCCATCTGGGTTGGTGGCGACAAGGCAGTGTTCGATAAATACAAAAAGGTGCTGGACGCTTTTGGTGACCAGGCCGCCTATATTGGCCCGATTGGTACCGCGACGGTCGCGAAGCTCGTGCATAATATGGCGGGCTATGCGATCCAAACCGCGATGGCCGAGGTGTTTTCCATGGGCGTGAAGGCGGGGATGGACCCGCTTGATCTCTGGAAAGCCGTGCGCCAGGGCGCGCTTGGGCGCAAGCGCACTTTTGATCGCATCACGGATCAATTCCTGGTGGACAAATATGACCCGCCCGCTTTTGCGCTGAAACTGGCGCATAAGGATGTGACGCTGGCGGTGACCATGGGCCGCGAATTGAATGTGCCGATGCGGCTTTGCCAATTGACGCTGGAAGAAATGAATGAGGCGCTGAATCGCGGTTGGGAAAACCTGGACAGTCGTGTGCCGATGAAGCTGCAATTGGAACGCGCGGGTGTGGCGATCAAATGCGATCCGGCAGCGGTACAGGCCGTGTTTGATGCGGATAAGGCGCAGTAACGCGCAATGACTTTGCTGATGCAACAGCCGGGGCGGATTGGGCCGCTCCGGATGAAAAACCGGCTCATCATGGCGCCGATGGGCACGAATTTCAGCACCAGCGATGGTCTTTCGACTGAACGTGACCGCGCCTATTACGCAGAACGCGCCAAGGGTGGTGTCGCCGCCATAGTGACGGAAGCCATGGCGGTGAGTGCAGGTGGGCGCGCGCATAACAACTCACTCTGGATTTATCATGACCGTTTCATCCCCGGCCTGGCGCGGCTGGTGGAAGGGATCAAGCGGCATGATTGCGTGACGGTGGGGCAGATCAATCACCGTGGCGCGCTGTTGCGGCGCATGGTGTTGAATATGGAACCCGTGGGGCCCTCGCCCTGGCGCAATCCGAATACAGGCGATGAGGTGCGCCCGCTGGAACAAGCGGAGATCACCGAAATCCAGAAGGATTTTGTCGCTGCCGCCAGACGGCTTTGGCAGGCGAGTTATGATGCGGTGGAACTGCACGCCGCCAATGGGTATTTGTTTCACCAGTTTCTCACGCAGCGGATCAATAAGCGCAGCGATCGCTATGGCGGGTCGCTCGAAAACCGGGCGCGTCTGCTCTTGGAAACCGTGCATCGGCTGCGTGATGCGCTGCCGGATTTCCCGCTTTGGGTGCGGATTTCCTGCACCGAGTATTGCGATGATGGCTACAAGATTGAGGAAATGGTGGAACTCGCCAAGCTGCTGGAGGCGGCGGGGGTGACAGCGCTTGATCTTTCGGGCGGCACGAATGAAAGCCCGGAATTATCGCGCTTTTGCATCCAGCCACCTTCCATGCCGCGCCGCACCTTGGAACCTCATGCCAAGCCGATCACGGATGCGGTTTCGATCCCAACCATTATCGCCGGGCGCATCCTTTCACCCGAAGATGCGGAAGCGGTCTTGGCTTCGGGGGCGGCGGATTATGTTTCCTTGGGGCGCGCGCTGACAGCGGATGCGCATTGGCCGCGCAAGGCGTTTGGTGAAAGCAAGGCCGCCATTCGTGGTTGCATTTCCTGCAATGTCTGTTTTGAACGTCTGACCCTGGAACGCGATGTCGCCTGTGTGGTGAACCCCATGCTCGGCACGGAATTGGAAGCGCCGGAATTCATTGATGGGCCATTCGCGCCGGCAGCGGTGAAACAGCGCGTGTTGATTCTGGGTGCAGGCCTGGCGGGGGCGGAGGTGGCGCGGCTCGCCGCCGCACGCGGGCATCAGGTGGAAATCTGGGAAAAGGCCGCGCGTGCTGGCGGCCAAGTGCATCTGGCTGTGGCCGCACCGGATAAGGAAGAAGTGCGCCCCGCCTGGTCCTGGCGGTGGGATCAGGTAACCGCACTTGGTGTGCCGGTGCGCTATGGCGTCACAGCCACTGCCGCTGCCATCAGGGATTTCGCGCCTGATCATGTGGTGCTCGCCACCGGCGCCAAGCCGCGCCCGCTGAACCTGCCAGGGGCCTCGCCCCTGCAAGCCTGGGATGTCATTGCCAATCCAGAATTGGTGCCTGAAGGCGCGCGGCTGGCGGTGATTGGTGGCGGTATTGTCGGGCTGGAAGTGGCGGATGTGTTGATCCAGCGCGGTTGTCGCCTCTCAATCCTTGAGGCGCTACCCGCCATCGCCCCCGCCATGGCGCGCAATAACCGCACCGATCTGATGATCCGCCTGCGCGCAGCCGGCACCAGCTTCCACACCAAGGTGCGCGATGCGCGCATGCTGGGCGATGCGCTGCATTTCACGGAAGATGGCACCGCGCGAAAGGTGCCTGGCGTCACGCAGGTGATTGCCGCGATTGGCGCGCTGCCCAATCTTGATGCGCTGCCAGCGGTGGAAGCGAGCGGCATTCCCTTTACGGTGGTGGGTGACGCCAATCAGCCTGGTGATTTTCTGTCCGTCTTGCGCGATGCCTCTATGGTCGGGCTCGCGCTTGGGATGGTGCCGGCAAAACAGGAGCATATGGCATGACTGAACCCGAATACCGCGTCTATGCGCTGCGCTACGCCATGCGCGATGCCAAGCGCGCCGAGCATTTCATCGGCGGCGATCCGCATGATGCGCCGATGCCGATGGATTACTTCGTCTGGGCCGCGGTGAATGATGATCGCGCCGTCATCATTGACACCGGCTTCACGGCAGAGGTCGCCGCCAAGCGCAAGCGCAATTATCTGCGCTGCCCAATTGAAAGCCTGAAGCTGATCGGCGTTGATCCTGATAAGGTCGAAGATGTGGTGATTTCGCATCTGCATTACGATCACGTCGGCAGCTTCCATAAATTCGCCAAGGCCAAGTTCCACTTGCAGGAACCGGAAATGCAGTATGCGACCGGCCGCTACATGAAATACCCCAAGCTCCGCCATTCCTTTGAGGTTGAAGATGTGGTTGGCATGGTGCGGATGAATTTTGCCGAACGCGTTGTGTTCCACAATGGTGATGCGGAAGTGGCGCCGGGCATCACGGTGCATGCCTGTGGCGGCCATTCTATGGGCCTGCAATGCGTGCGCGTGAATACGGCGCGCGGGCGGGTGGTGCTCGCTTCCGATGTCACGCATTTTTATGAGAATATGGAAGCCGGCCGCCCCTTCACCACGGCGTTTCATATCGGTGAAATGCTGGAAGGATTTGATAAGCTCCGTGCGCTGGCACCCAGCCCGAAGCACATCGTGCCCGGCCATGATCCGGAAGTGATGCGCCGCTATCCGGCGCTGCCCGGGCAGGAAGGCATTGTCGTGGAATTGCACCGCGAACCATCAAAATAAAAAGAGAGAGGGAGGATGCCATGATCAAACTCACCCGCCGCGCCGCACTGCTTGCTGGGCTTGCCGCGCCGGCCATTGCGCGGGCGCAGGGTTTTCCAACGCGGCCATTGCGCCTGGTAGTACCGTTCCCGCCCGCAGGCGCTGCCGACATCACCGCGCGCATGGTGGCCGAACGCATGGGGCCGCTGCTGGGTCAGACGGTGGTGATTGATAATCGCCCCGGCGCTGGCGGGAATATCGCTGGTGAGGCTGTGGCACGCAGCGCGCCCGATGGGCATACGCTGTTCCTGGGAGGCGCCACCATTCTGCTGGCGAATAAATATCTTTATCACAAAGGCATGCCCTTTGATGGTATTCGCGATTTCACGCATATCTCGCGTGTCTCAGTCGGCTCCACGCTATTTGTCGTGAATGCCAATCGCCCCTGGAAAACCTTTGAGGAATTCGTGGCGGACGCCAAGCGCCGCCCAGGGCAGATTAGCGCAGCATCATCCGGCATCGGCACGATCAGTCATTTGACGATATCGAAGCTGATGAAGACAGCCGGGATTGAAGTCTCCCACGTGCCCTATCGCGGTTTGGCGCCTGGCTTGAATGATCTGCTCGCCGGCAATGTGGATATGATTTTTGACGGCATGCCCGCGCTGATGCCGCATGTGCGCGAAGGCCGCTTGCGTGCGCTGGCGGTGGGCAGCCAGAAGCGCCAGCCGCAGGTCGCTGGTCTTGAGAATGTGCGCGGCATGGCGGAACTCATTCCAGGTTCCGATATGGATATGGAATTCTGGTATTGCATTTCCGCCGCCGCCGGCACGCCCGCGCCCATTGTGCAGGCGTTGCACCGCGCTACCATCGGCGCGGCGCGCGACCGCGAATATGGCGAAAAGCTGATCCCGCTAGGTTTCACCGCCATTTCGGATGATACGCCGGAAGGCTTTACGGAATTTGTGCGCAGCCAGGATCGCGTTTGGCGCGACCTGGTGGAAATCTCCGGCGCCAAATTGGATTAATCGCATCAAGGGAGAAAAGCGATGCTCTATGAACTTCGTATCTATCACTGCCAGCCCGGGCGCTTGCCCGATCTGATGAAGCGGTTTGACACCATCACGCTAAAACTCTGGGACAAGCACGGCATTCGCCAGGCGGGTTTCTGGACCACGCTGATTGGCGATTCCAACCACAGCCTGACCTATATGGTGGCGTGGAAGTCACTCGCGGAACGCGAAGAAAAATGGGCGAAGTTCCAGGCCGATCCGGATTGGATCAAGGCGCGCGCAGAAACCGAAGCGAATGGCCCGCTGCTGACGAAGGTCACCAATGAAATCCTTCAGCCGACTTCCTTCTCTTCGGTGAAGTAAAAACAAACGGGGGGAGAGCTATTTCCCCCCGCCCACCCCATGCTGTTCACGCACGGCATGGAAGCGGATCATCGGCCATTCCTCTTCCGCTCGGCGGCGGCGCCAATCGCTGCTGAAAAACGCGACAAGCGCGCCATCATGATCTTCCGCGACATCGCGCCGATTGGCCTCAGCGAAACGATCCAAGGCGCCGGCTTCATCAGATACCATCCAGCGCACCTGTTCCCAGGGCGTGCCATCAAACCCGGCCGGCACGCCATATTCCACCTTCAGCCGGCTTTGCAGCACATCCAATTGCAATTGCCCGACCACGCCCACCACGGGCGGGGAGCCATCGCGCGGGCGGAATAATTGCACCACCCCTTCTTCCGCCAATTGATCAAGCGCGGTGCGGAGCTTCTTGGCCAGCATGGGATCATCCAGCCGAATATGGCGCAGGATTTCCGGCGCGAAGGAAGGCACGCCGCGAAAATCCAGCGCCTCACCTTCCGTCAGCGTATCACCGATGCGCAGCGTGCCGTGATTGGCAATGCCGATCACATCGCCGGGCCAGGCTTCTTCCGCGACTTGCCTGTCTTTCGCGAAGAAAAACAGCGGCGCATTCACCGGCACCTGCTTGCCGGTACGGCTTTGGCGCAGCCGCATGCCTTTAGTCAGCCGCCCGCTGCATAGCCGCACAAAGGCCACGCGGTCGCGGTGATTGGGGTCCATATTCGCCTGGATTTTGAAGACAAAGCCGGTCAGCTTTTCCTCACCGGGTGTGACCAGGCGCTGATCCGCCGGCCGCGCGCGCGGCGGCGGCGCATGGCGCGCCAGCCCATCCAGCAAATGCGCAATGCCGAAATCCCGCAGCGCCGAGCCGAAAAATACCGGCGTCAAAGACCCTTCCAGAAAACGCTCTGCTTCGAATGCCGGATAGCCAGCGCGGGCGAGCAAGACTTCCTCGGAAAGCGCCAAAGCCCTGTCATCACCGACCAACTCGGCAAGCTTCGGGTCTTCCGGAGAGTCAAGCTGGATCAGTTCGGCGCCTTCTGCGACAGGCAGAAAGCGATCGGTCGCCAGATCATAAACCCCAGCGAAATCAGCAGCGCGGCCCACTGGCCAGGCGGCAGGTGTGGCATCCAGCGCCAGCAGGTTCTGGATTTCGTCCAGTAACTCGAAAGGCTCGCGCGCTTCGCGGTCCATCTTGTTGATGAAGGTGATGATGGGAATATCGCGCATGCGGCAAACTTCGAACAGTTTGCGCGTTTGGCTTTCAATCCCCTTGGCGGCATCCAGCACCATCACCGCGGCATCAACCGCAGTCAGGGTGCGATAGGTGTCTTCAGAAAAATCCTCGTGACCTGGCGTGTCGAGCAGGTTGAAGACCACGCCATCACGCTCAAACGTCATGACCGAGGTCGCGACTGAAATCCCACGATCCTGTTCAATCTTCATCCAATCCGAACGGGTGCGCCGCGCATTGCCCTTGGCGCGCACCGCGCCGGCAAGCTGAATGGCGCCGCCCTTCAGCAGCAGTTTTTCCGTGAGCGTGGTTTTGCCCGCGTCAGGATGGGCGATGATGGCAAAGCTCCGCCGACGAGCGGCTTCTTCGGCGATGCGGGCGGCGGGAATGGCGGTATCAGACATGGTGCAGCGGGGCTTAGCAGGACAACTGCCTTCTGTCGCGCGGGGCATAGGCCCCGCCGCATTTTGCGGCTATCAGCCCCCTCATGATCCCCACCAACATCCCCCCCGCCGCGCTGGTCACGGGCGCCGGCAAGCGGCTCGGCCGTGCCATGGCGCTTGCGCTTGCTGAAGCCGGCTTTGATGTCGCCATCCATTACGCCGCCAGCGCCGATGCGGCGGAAGCGACGGCGGCCGAAATCCGCGCCCTTGGCCGCCGTGCCATTACGCTGCGCGCCGAGCTCGGCCAGGAAGCCGAAGTGGCGCGGCTCATTCCGGATGCGACCAAGGCGCTGGGGCCGCTTGGTGTATTGGTCAACAACGCCTCCACCTTTGAACGCGATGAATGGCATGACGTAACGCGGGATTCCTGGGACCGGCATATGGAGCCCAATCTGCGCGCGCCCTTCGTGCTGACGCAGGATTTCGCCAAGGCGCTGCCGGATGCCGCGCAGGGCCTGGTGGTGAATATGCTGGATCAGCGCGTCTGGTCGCTGACGCCGCATTTTGTCTCCTACACCGTATCAAAGGCGGGGCTTTGGGCGCTGACGCAAAGCCTGGCCCTGGCCCTCGCCCCGCGCATTCGGGTGAATGCGATTGGGCCTGGCCCCACCTTGCCCAGCCCCCGCCAATCCCAGGAACATTTTGACCGGCAGGCGGAGGCAACACCACTCTCACGACCAACCAGCCCCGAAGAAGTGGCGCGCGCGCTGATGGCGATCCTGTCGCTGCCATCCATGACCGGGCAGATGATCGCTTTGGATGGCGGGCAGCATCTGCAATGGTCGCCCTCCTTCGGGCAGGAACCCTTGGAATGAGCTTCGCCCCAGATGCCGCGGCCGCGCTGCGGCTGGTTTTTGTGCGCAACCTGGAAGTCCAGGCCCTGCTTGGCGTCTATGCGCATGAGGAAACGCGCCCGCAGCGCGTGATCCTGGACCTGGAACTGGCGGTAGAGGACCAGGAAGCCCCCGCAGCCGAAGGGCCGGACCGGCTTTCCCGTGTGGTGGATTACGCGGCGGCGGCAGAGACCGCGCGGCGGATTGCGACTTCCGCCCATGTGCGCCTTGCTGAAACCCTGGCCGAGCGCATCGCCATCAGCCTTTTGGAAGATACCCGCATTCGGCGCGTCAGGGTGGGGGTGACCAAGCCGGACGCGATGCCCGGTGGCATCAACGTCGGCGTTGTCATTGAAAGATCACGATTTTGACATCTCCGCCGCTGCGGATTGTCCACCGCCGAAAAACCACGCCGAAAAGCTTTTTGCGGCTGATCGGAAATTCCCCCCTTGACGGCAAAGCGGGATTGCGACTCAGGATAAAAACAAGATAAATCAATAATTTAATTTGTTACAGCCGGTCCGCCACAAAACTGGGCAATGGCTTAGAATCATTGTGTAACATAGTCTTAACTGAATTGTCTTGGCGGCTTCCCACAGGTTTATCCACAGGTTTCGTGGACAAATTCGCCCCCCCTTTGCCATAAGCCAAGAACCATGACCGAAACGCCGCCATCCGCCCCGGAAAGCCCCTCCTTCCAGGGGTTGGCGGTGCTGGAAGCGGCCCTGCCCACCCTGCCGCTCACCCCCGGCGTCTATCGCATGCTGGATGAAAAGGGTGAGGCGCTTTACGTCGGCAAGGCGCGGTCGCTCAGAAAGCGCGTTACCTCCTACACCCAGCTTGCCCGCCTGCCGGAACGGCTCCGGCGCATGGTGTTCGAAACGCGGTCCCTTGAAGTGGTGACCACAGCGTCCGAGGCCGAGGCGCTGCTGCTGGAAGCCAATTTCATCAAGCGCTTCCGCCCGCGCTTCAACATCGTCCTTCGGGATGACAAATCCTATCCCTGGTTGGTGATCACGGAGGACCACCCTTTTCCGCAGATTGCCAAGCATCGTGGGGAAAGGCGGAAGGGCGCTTCCTATTGGGGGCCTTTTGCGTCGGTCTGGGCGGTCAATCAGACCTTGGCGGCGCTTCAGCGCGTGTTCTTGCTGCGGTCCTGCCGGGATACGGTGTTTGATACCCGGACGCGCCCCTGCCTGCTGTTCCAAATCAAGCGCTGCTCGGCGCCCTGTGTGGATCGAATCTCGCAGACCGATTACGCCGCGCTGGTGGCGGAAGCCAAGCAATTCCTATCCGGCGAAACGCCTTCCATCCAAAAGCGCCTGGCCGCTGAGATGGAGGCAGCGGCAGCGGAGTTGCAGTTTGAACGCGCGGCGGCGCTCAGGGACCGCATCCGGGGGCTCACGCATATTCAGGGCAAGGATCGCGTCAATCTGGAAGGGCTGGGCGATGCGGATGTGATCGCTTTGCATCAGGCGGCGGGGCAAAGCTGCGTGCAGGTGTTTTTCTTCCGTGGCGGGCGCAATAACGGCAATCGCGCCTTTTTCCTGAGCCACGCCAAGCAGGATCAAAGCCCCGAGGAAGTCATGGGCGCCTTCCTGGGTCAGCTTTATGAGGATTTGCCGCCGCCGCCCTTGCTGCTGCTGTCACATGACCCGCCCGAAGCCGCGCTGATTGCGGAAGCGCTCGCCATCAAGGCCGGGCGGCGGGTGGAATTGCGTCGCCCGCAACGCGGCGAAAAACACGAAGCGCTGGAACACGCCGCGACCAATGCACGCGAAGCCCTGGAACGCCGCATGGCGGAAGGCACTGCCCAGGCGGCGCTGCTGGAAGGCACTGCCAATCTTTTCGGCCTGCCCGGCGCGCCGGAACGGATCGAGGTTTACGACAATAGCCACATCCAGGGCGCCAATGCCTATGGCGTCATGGTGGTGGCCGGCCCTTCAGGCTTCATGAAGCAGGGCTACCGGAAATTCGCCATCAAGACCGCCGCCAGCAATGATGATTTCGCCATGATGCGCGAAGTGTTCGAACGCCGCTTTGGCCGCGCGCTGCGTGAAGACCCGGCGCGGGCTGGCGAAGGCTGGCCTGATCTGGTGCTGATTGATGGCGGCGCCGGCCAGCTTTCCGCCGCGCGGGAAATCATGGCGGGCCTTGGCCTCGATGATCTGCCCTTGGTCGCGGTAGCGAAAGGGCCAGACCGTGATGCCGGGCGCGAATGGTTCCACATGGTGGGGCGAGAGCCCTTCCAGCTTCCTCTGCGCGACCCGGTGCTGTTCTATTTGCAGCGCCTGAGGGATGAGGCGCATCGCTTCGCCATCTCCGCCCATCGCGCCGGGCGTTCCAAGGCGCTGACGCGGTCTGAATTGGATGATGTGCCAGGCGTGGGTGCCGCGATGAAGCGCAAATTGCTGAACCATTTCGGGTCGGCCCGAGGCGTGCGGCAGGCGGGGCTCGCGGATCTGGAAGCCTGCCCGGGCGTGGGCCCGGCCATGGCGCAGCGGATTCATGACCATTTCCACCCGACTGCGGCGCTTGGCTGAATATTGCGGCCCAAGGGTGCCAAAATGCTGCGTTCCGGGTTAAGGAAAGGGAAATGCCGACCGACCTGCCCAATCTGCTGACGCTTTCGCGCATCGCGGCCATACCGCTGCTGGTGGTGCTGGCGTCCATCAATACGCCGCAGGCGGATATGGCGGCCTGTGTCGTGTTTTCGCTTGCCGCCATCACGGATTACTTCGATGGCAAGATCGCGCGGGATCGCGGCGCGGTTTCCGGCTTTGGCCGCATGCTGGACCCGATTGCGGATAAGCTTTTGGTTGGCGCGGCGCTGATGCTGCTGGCGGGTTATGGGCGGCTTTCCGATGCCGGGCTGTTTCCCGCCATTGTCATCATGCTGCGCGAGATTTTGGTCTCGGGCCTGCGCGAATATCTGGCCGAATTGCGGGTTGGGTTGCCGGTGACACCGCTCGCGAAATGGAAAACCGGGTTTCAGATGGGCGCGCTTGGCACCTTGCTTGCGGGCGATAGCGGTGCGCCGGTGGTCGGTCTTGGCTTCCTGCCGGTCTCCCTGATTGGGGAGGGGATGCTCTGGGCTGCCGCGGTGCTGACGCTGATCACGGGTTGGGATTATTTGCGCGCGGGGCTTACGCTCGCGCAGGCGGAAACGCCGAAAAGCCGTGATGCACCGGCAAAACCGCCAGGGCAGTCTTGAGTATGAACCCCGGGCAGCGCATCTTAAACAACGAAGGGGCGGGGAAAGCCATGCGACATTCTGTTTTGCTGCTTGGGGCAATGCTGGCGCTGCAAGGCTGCGGGCCGAATTGGCAGCCAAGCTGGAATACCAGCGGCAATGCCGCGATCCCTTCAGTGGATAGCTTGACGCTGCGCCGCGTGACCAGCGGCGATACGAATGTGGAAGTGCTGCGCACGGAAAATCTGGATTATGCGGCGATGCGCGCGCCCGCCGCGCCGCCCGCGCCCATGACACCGGATGATGCGCTGCGCCTGCCCCCGCCGCCGCCTCCGCCGCGCACCAGCAGTTCAACGCCGCCGCCCATGGCGTCTGTCCCGCCACGCGCACCATCGCCGCCGGCCACGACGCCTTCCGCCATGCCATCGCCGCCGCCTGCGCGGGTTGAAGGCAGCGTGATCCCCGGTGCAGGCGGCCAGCCGGCCGGCATTGTCGCCGGCGGCAATGACCGCACGCAGGTCTTCAACCAGCCAGGCACCGCGGGTGGCGGCATAGCGGTGCGCGATGGTGGCACCACCACCATTATCGGGCCGGGCGGGCGCATCACCTCGGTGCCCACGCCGCGCTGAAGCGCCATGCGGATTCTCTATTTTGCCTGGCTCCGCCAGAAGATCGGCGTTGCAGAAGAAGAAGTGGCGCCGCCTGCCGAGGTTCGCGATATCGCCGGGCTGCGCGATTGGCTCGCGACCCGCAGCCCCGGCCATGCGGCGGCCTTTGCTGACGCCAAGCAAATCCGCGCGGCGGTCAATCAGGATTTCGCGACGCCGGATCATCCCGTGGCGGCGGGGGATGAGATTGCCTTCTTCCCGCCCGTCACCGGGGGTTGAGCCATGGCGCGTATCCAGGTGCAGGAAGCGCTGTTTGACATGGGCGCCGAAAGCGCGGCGTTGACCGCTGGCCGCACCGACGTTGGCGGGGTCGCGAGTTTTCTCGGTGTTTGCCGTGGCGATGATGGCTTGGCCGCGATGGTGCTGGAACATTATCCCGGCATGACGGAACGCGCCCTTGGCCGCATCGCGGCCGAGGCTGAGGCGCGCTGGCCGCTGACCGGTTGCACGGTGATCCATCGTGTTGGCCGCATTCTGCCTGGTGAGCCGATTGTGCTGGTGCTGACCGCATCGGCGCATCGTGCCGCCGCGCTTGAAGCCTGCGCCTTCCTGATTGATTGGCTGAAGACCAAGGCACCCTTTTGGAAGCGCGAGGAATTCGCCGATGGCGATGCGCGCTGGGTGGCCGCGAAAAATGAGGATGACGCCGCCGCCGCGCGCTGGTCGGCGAAACAGGGGTGAGGTCTGGCGCGGCGATTATACTCGGCGCGGCATTGCTGATCTGGCCGGCCTTTTTCAATGGCTACCCCTTATTGTTCAGCGATAGCGGCGGTTTTTTTCATCAGACACTCGGGCCGCTGATGCTTTGGGACAAGCCTTATGTTTATGGGCCATTCCTGCATGCGTTTCATTGGCGCATCAGCCTTTGGGGGCCAGTTGTCGCACAAGGTGTGATCCTGTCCCATCTGCTGTGGCTGACGCAGCGCGTGATGCGCGGTGATGCGACACCGCTTTGGCATATCGGGCTTTGTGCCTTTGCTGCGCTGGCAACGGCGGCACCGTTCAGCGCGGCGCTGCTGATGCCCGATATTTTCGCGCCGATGGTGGTGCTGGGCCTGTTCCTGCTGGGCTTTGGTGGTGCCGCGCTAACGCGGTTTGAGCGTGGCTATCTGGTGGCGTTGGTGGCGCTGGGTATTGCCGCGCATCTCGCGCATTTGCCGCTCGCGCTTGGGCTTTGCGTGATTGCGCTACTGCTCAGCCTGTGGCGGTATCCGGCGCGGCTTTTGGCCATGGTGCTGCCGGTGGTGCTGGCGATGGCTGTGCTGCTGATCACGAATGCCGTGGGCCATGGCCGTTTCGCGCTTTCGCCCTATGGCGCCAGTTTCATGCTTGCGCGCTTGCAGGAAGACGGCCCGGCGACAGCACTACTCAAGGCGCGTTGCCCTGATGCCGGCTGGTATCTTTGCGCTTTTACCGATCATCTGCCCATGCCGGCGAATGATTTCCTCTGGGCGCCGGATAGCCCAGTGAATCGTGATGCCGCTGGCCAGCCGCGCTTTCTCGGCGGCATGATGCTGGCGCCGGAAGCCGGGCAGATTGTCAGTGAGACCCTTCGCGCCGACCCGCTCGACGTGGCGCGCGCCATGGTCGGCAATATGCTGGTGCAACTCGGCAGTTTCGGCATTGGCGATACCTTGGATGAGGCGCATTTCGCGGTGGCAATCCGCCCACGCATTCAACAGGGTTTTTCGCCGCGTGAATTGGCGGCTTTTGATGGGGCGCGGCAGGCACAAGGCGCGCTGAAGGATGCGCTGATGCCGCTCAATCATTTGCATCTGCTGGTGGTGGTGCTCGCGCTGCCCTTGCTGGTTTGGGTGGCTTGGCCTGGGCAAGGGCTCGCGCTTGCTTTCGTGCTGTTCCTGCTGGCGGCGGTGCTCGGCAATGCGCTGATCTGCGGCGGGCTTTCCGCGCCGCATCCGCGCTATGGCGCGCGCATCATCTGGCTATTCCCGGTGGCGGCGTTGTTGTGCTCGCTTGGCGCGATGATGCAGCGGGGCCGAAAGCGTGGCTGATGTTTTCCTGATCGGCCTGATTTTCGTCCTGGCTGGTTTCGTGAAAGGTGTCGCGGGGTTTGGCCTGCCGACGGTGAGTGTCGCGTTGGTGGCCCTGCTGCGACCGATCCCCGAGGCCATTGCGCTGATGCTGGTGCCGGCCTTTGTCACCAATCTCTGGCAGGGTCTGGCGGGTGGCCAGTTGCGCGTGGTGCTGCCGCGCATTGGCGCCTTTTTGGCCTGCGCCGTGGTCGGCACCATCGCCGCTGCCTGGCATTTGGCGGCGGTGGATGGGCGCTTGCTGTCGGGGCTTTTGGGGCTGAGCCTGCTGGCTTCAGCGACCCTGGCGCTGGCCGCGCCCAATCTGCCGGCGCCGGGCCGGAAGCTGGAACGGCTTCTCGCCGCGCCCATGGGCTTGGTTTCCGGCATTTTGGCCGGCTTCACCGGCAGTTTCCTGGTGCCGGCGGCCCCCTGGCTGCAAGCGATTCGCCTGCCGCGCGAGCAATTCGTGCAGGGCTATGGATTTTGCGTGCTGCTGATCAATGCGTCCCTGACGCTGGCCTTGGCCTTCGGCGGCATCATCACCGGCGATATCGGCGCCAAATCCGTATTGGCATTGGCGCCGGCCTTTGCGGGCATGCTGCTCGGCCAAAAGCTGCGCTTGAGCCTGCCAGAGGCGCGCTTCCGGCAGGTGGTTCAGGTGCTGCTTTGGCTGATTGGCGCCTGGTTGGCGCTGCGGGCCTTTCGCTAAAAGTCAGGGCCACTTCACCGCCGGCGGCATGGACATCAGAATCGCCTCCACATTCCCCCCGGTTTTCAGGCCGAAAATCGTGCCGCGGTCATGCAGCAGGTTGAATTCCACATAGCGGCCGCGGCGGATCAGCTGATGGTCACGCTCTGCCTCGGTCCAGGGCTCATGCATGCGCTTCCTGATAATGGCGGGATAGGCTTGCAGGAAGGCCAAGCCCACATCGCGGGTGAAGGTGAAATCGGCATCAATCCCCTTGCCCGGCGTGCGATCCCCCAGCCAATCATAGAATATGCCCCCAAGCCCGCGCGGTTCGCCGCGATGGGGCAGAAAGAAATACTCATCGCACCATTTCTTGAAGCGCGGGTAATAGGTTTCGTCATGCTTGTCGCAGGCCCCCTTGAAGGCGGCGTGGAAATCCGCCGCATCGGCCTGGGCTTCGGGTGCTTCGGGCTTCATGGGCGTGATATCGCCGCCGCCGCCGAACCAGGCATTCCGGGTCACGATGAAGCGCGTATTCATATGCGCCGCCGGCACGCGCGGGCTTTGCATATGTGCTACCAGAGACACACCTGTCGCCAGAAAGCGCGGGTCTTCCTCGGCGCCCGGGATCTGCTTGCGGAATTCTGGGGAAAACTCGCCAAAGACGGTGGAGACATTCACCCCCACTTTTTCAAAAACGCGCCCCTTCATGACGGACATGAGCCCCCCGCCCCCTTCCGGCCTTTCCCAGGCGGTGCGGGCGAATCGTCCCGGCGGCAGGCCGGTATGCGGGCCCTGGGCCAAATCATCCTCAATCGCTTCAAAGGCGGCGCAAAGCCGGTCCCGCAATTCCTCAAACCAGGCGCGGGCTGGGGCCACGAAGGGGTGGCTCGCAGGGCCGGCGGCGCTTTTTTCCATGAGATAGCTTCCTTTGTTACACCGGGGCGGATTTACACCTTGCAAACCGTCCTACTATAAGACCTCGCGTGTTGGCGGGGCCGGTGCTTCGGCGCCGCCATTTCGTTGTAATCATTGCACCCTTGGGGTGCGGCCTAAAGCGTGCGGCGAAGTGAGGCCCTCGGCAAGGGGGCTCCCCGTCGCAAGGGGATGGTGAGGATGGCTGATACCGCTCATGCGGCGCCCGATGGCGCGCCGCGGCGTGATTTTCTGAAACTCGTGACCGGCGCTTTCGCGGCAGTCGGTGGTGGCGCCATTGCCTGGCCCTTCATCGCTTCCTTGCAGCCCGCGAAGGATACGCTGGCACTGGCAAGCACGGATGTGGACCTGGCGCCGATTGCGGAAGGCCAGGCGGTGACCGTGATGTGGCGCGGCAAACCGGTTTTTGTGCGCAACCGCACGGCCAAGGAAGTCCAGGAAGCGCGCGCCGTAGCGACCAATTCCCTGCCCGATCCGGCGACCGACCAGTCCCGCGTGCAGAAGGATCAATGGCTGATCCTGATCGGCATTTGCACCCATCTGGGCTGCGTGCCGACAGGCCAAAGGGCCACCGATACGCGCGGCGATTACGGCGGGTGGTTCTGCCCCTGCCATGGCAGCCATTACGATACGTCAGGCAGAATTCGTAAAGGTCCGGCGCCTCGGAACCTTGACGTTCCGCAATACGCCTTCACATCCGACACCAAGATCAGAATCGGTTGAGGATAGAAAAACATGTCAATCGGGTTGCACAATAGCGAATTCAAGAATCCGGTGGTGCGCTGGATAGACCAGCGTATGCCCGTTTTCACCATGATGCAGAAGGAATACGGAACCTTCCCGACGCCGAAGAATTTCAACTATTTCTGGAATTTCGGCGCGCTGGCCATGGTCACGCTGATGATCATGATCGCGACGGGTATTTTCCTTTCCATGAACTATGCCGCGCATACCAGCCTTGCCTTCGACAGTGTCGAACGCATCATGCGGGATGTGAATTACGGCTGGCTGATCCGCTATGTTCACATGAACGGCGCCAGCATGTTCTTCATTGTGGTTTATATCCACATCTTCCGCGGCATGTATTACGGCTCCTACAAGGCGCCGCGCGAATTGCTGTGGATGCTTGGCGTGGTGATCTTCCTGCTGATGATGGCAACGGCCTTCATGGGTTATGTGTTGCCGTGGGGTCAGATGTCCTTCTGGGGTGCCACCGTCATCACCAACCTGTTCAGCGCCTTCCCGGTGGTGGGTAACTTCATTGTGGAGCTGCTCTGGGGTGGTTTCAGCGTGGATAATCCTACGCTCAATCGCTTCTTCAGCCTGCATTACCTGCTGCCCTTCGTGATCCTGGGCGTGGTCTTCTTGCATGTCGCCGCGCTGCACATCACGGGGTCCAATAATCCGCTCGGCATTGAGCCAAAGGGTCCGCAGGATACGCTGCCCTTCCACCCGTATTACACGGCGAAGGATAGTGTTGGCCTTGTGGTCTATTTCATCGTCTTCGCGGTGCTGGTGTTCTTTGCGCCGAATTATCTTGGCCATCCGGATAACTATATCCCTGCCAATCCGCTGGTGACGCCGCCGCATATCGTGCCGGAATGGTACTTCCTGCCCTATTACGCCATTCTGCGCGCGGTTCCGGATAAGCTTGGCGGTGTGTTGCTGATGTTTGGCTCGATCCTGATCTGGTTCGTGCTGCCTTGGCTTGATCGGTCCCCGGTGCGGTCCATGCGCTTCCGTCCGCTTGCGCGTATTTTCTTCCTGCTCTGGACGGTTTGCTTCCTTGTGCTGCTCTGGGTTGGCGCCAAGCCGGCGGAAGGCACCTATGTGCTGATCGCCCGCATCGCCACTGCCTATTACTTCGCCTATTTCCTGGTGGTGTTGCCGCTGCTGGCGAAGTTTGAGCGGCCCTTGCCGCTGCCAGAAAGTATATCCCGCCCTGTGCTGGGTGGGGGGCCGTTGCCAATGGGTGCGGCAGCCAAGCCGATGGAGAAGGCCTGATCATGTTGCGCAATTCCTTCAAGGCCCTCGCCCTGGCTTTTGGCCTCTTTGCCGCCGCGCCCGTTCATGCGGCGGGTGGCGACATTGTGATCCCGGATCGGAAATTCTCCTTCGATGGGGTTTTCGGCACCTATGATCGCGCCAGCGCGCAGCGCGGCTTCCAAGTGTACAAGGAAGTCTGCGCTGCCTGCCATTCGCTGCGCCTTCTGTCCTATCGCAATCTGCGCGATTTGGGGCTGACCGAAGCGCAGGTTGCCGCGATTGCCTCCCAGTTTGAAATCAAGGATGGCCCGAATGATGAGGGCCAGATGTTCGAACGCCCGGGCCGTCCGGCGGATCGCTTCCGCAGCCCATTCGCTAATGATGCGGCGGCGCGTGCGGCGAATAATGGCGCGCTTCCGCCCGATCTTTCGGTCATGACCAAGGCGCGGGCTGGTGGTGCGGATTACCTTTTCGCACTGCTGACCGGCTATGTTGATCCGCCGGCGGGTGTGACCGTGATGGATGGGATGCACTACAACAAGTACTTCCCCGGCCATCAGATCGCCATGGGTGCGCCGCTCAACCCCGATCAGGTTGAATTTGCTGATGGGACCTCTGCCACTGTTGAGCAGATGGCGCATGATGTCAGCACCTTCCTGCAATGGGCCGCCGAGCCGGAGCTTGAACAGCGCCGTGCCCTTGGCGTGAAGATCATCATCTTCCTGACCATCCTGGCTGGCCTCACCTATGCGGTGAAGCGCAAGGTCTGGGCTGACGTCGAACACTGATCGCTTTTCAGGCGATTTGGACCAAGGCACGCGCCCCCTCCGGGGCGCGTGTTTTTTTATGCGTTCCCCGCGATTTCCATCGGCGCGGGTTCTGCGCTACTGACTTCCCCTATGCAGCCATCCCAACCCGCCCTGCGGTTAAAGGTGCAGGTGACTTTCCTGCGCATGGACGCGCCGCCCACCAGCCTAGCGCCCAGCTTGCCGGCTGATGCGCGGGTGGAGAGGGTGCGGCATTGCTCGGTGCCCTTCTATCGCTACCTGTATGATACGGTGGGTGCGACCTGGCTTTGGTGGATGCGGCGCATCGCAACCGATGCCGAATTGGCGGGGTTGCTCGGCCATCCCTCGGTCAGCGTGCATGTGCTGATGCGGGATGGCGAACCGGCCGGGTTTTATGAGCTGGATCACCGCAGCGGGCAGACCGCGAATCTTTCCTATTTCGGGCTGATGCCCTGGGCGATTGGCACTGGGCTTGGCGCGGCCTTTTTGCGCCACGCGGTGGATGCCGCCTGGCAGATCGGCCTGCCCGCGGTCACGGTGAATACCTGCAATGCCGATCATCCGCGCGCTTTGCCGGGCTATCTGGCGGCGGGCTTTCGGCGGTTGCGCGCGATTGAGGAAGTATGGCCCGTGCCGCTTTCCCTTGGCATGGTGATCCCGCCCCATCTGCCGCGCTTGCCCTAACGCCGCATATTCCCAGGAACGCCACATCGGCCTTTAATGCGGGCGGAGGAAGAACCGCCATGAAGAATGCCTCGCGCCGGGTGCTGCTCGGTTCTGTGCTTGCTGTGCCTTTCATCGGTCGTGGCAGGGCGCAAGCGCCTTGGCCTGATCGGCCGGTGCGCATCATCATCCCCTTTGGCGCGGGTGGGCCGATTGATCTGGTGGGCCGCTTGCTCGCTGAACATCTCAAGGAAAGGCTTGGCCAGCCCTTCATCATTGAAAACCGCCCAGGGGCGGGCGGCAGCATCGGCATTCATACCGTTGTGCAAGCGCCGCCGGATGGCACGGCCTTTGTGCTGACCAGCGCGTCATTGGCCAGCGTGCCGGCGCTTTACCCCAATCGCGGCCTTGATCCACGCACGGCCTTGGCCCCCGTGAGCCTGGTTGCGGATATTCCAACCGCCATGGTGGTGCGCACGGCATCGCCCCATCAAAGCGTGCAGGATGTGGTGAATGCTGCCCGCGCTGCGCCGGGGCGGCTCACCTATGGCAGCGGCGGGGTTGGGTCTTCCAACCATCTTTCGGGCGCGCTGTTTGCCCTCGCCGCCAATCTCGATTTGACGCATGTATCCTATCGCGGGGCGGCGCCGGCGATGACAGCGCTTTACGCCGGCGAAATAGACATGGTTTTCGCGAGCACGGTGGAAACCCTGCCGCATGTGCAAGGTGGCCGCGCGCGGCTTTTGGGCGTGGCGGGGCCAAAGCGCCTGCCTGCCCTGCCGGATACGCCGGCCATCAATGAAATCGTGCCTGGCTATGTTGCTCTGAATTGGTATGCCATCGCCGCACCGCGCGCCACGCCGCCCGCCATCATCGCCCGTATGGCGGAAACCCTGGGCAGTATTCGCGACCTGCCCGATGTGCGCACGCGCTTTGCTGCCGCCGGCACCACGCCTTTGCTGACCGGCCCGGCGGAATTGGCCGCGCTGCTGGAATCCGATGTGCCGCAATGGCAGCGCGTGGTGGCGGCGACCGGCATCAAGGTGGAATAGGCGCGCTGCCTTTCACGTCACAACACTGACCAGCAGATAAAGCCCCCAAAGGCAGATCGCGACAGCACCGATCCTATCCGCATGCCAGCGCAACCGGTTTGCGAAGGCTTGGCGCATCGCGTTCTGCATCGGCAGCGCATCCGGGGAATGGCGTTCCGCCACCATCAGCCAAATCTCGCTCTGGCGCATATCCTGGCTTGGGACATAGGCGAGTTTCAGCAGCACAATCAGCCAAAGCAGCGTCACCAGCATCGCACCTGAGCGCAGCGCCAGCGCCCATTGGAAGGTAAGCGAAAGAAACACGAGCACGATGGCAAGGCTCGCGAAGCCAAGCGCACGCCGGATGACCAGATCAGCCAATGCCTCAAGCCGTTCCAAGCCATGGCCCTCATGCCTCCGGGATATCCGGGGGCAGTCCGGAAAAGCCTAGCCCTTTTTAGGCGCGGCTGGAAACAGGCGATTGCGTGAAGGGGCGCTCATCCCAGGCCAAGCAAGACCAGCAAAAGCGCCGTGCCGAACCAGACCATCATCGCCCTATCAAGGCTAAGGCCAAGACGCTCTGAAATCGCCGCCGGCACGGCAGAGAGCAACAGCGTCGCGGTCGAGACAATCAGGGAAGCGCCGTAGAACACAACCTCCTTGGTTGGTGGCAAAAGCTCCGGCAGCCAGACGGGGTAGAGATGCCAGACAATCGGCAGGGTCGGGCTGATCATGCCATTCAGCAGGCAGGTCGCAACCGTTGCCACGAAAAGGTTTTGCGGGGTCATCATGGCGGCTACCCCGCCCCCGGCGGGCTGATCCGCGGCGCATAGCCAAGCCCCACCATCAGCAGACCGAAGATCATCCGCACCGCGAAAAGCCAAAAGGCCGCAACCAAGGGCAGGAAGGGTGGCGAGACATAGGAAGGCACCAGACGCTCGGCGGTCCAGACCGCCCAATTGGTCAGCAGCTGAAAGCCGCGCCAGATGTAATTGCTGTTCGTCGGCGTCATGAAGAATTGCATCATGAAGCGGCCAAGGCAGCCCCAAGCCGTCAGCGCCAGGAAATAGGTCACCACCCAAAAGGGCAGATAACCAAGGATGAAATTGCTTTCCATAAGGCCCTAAATGCTGGGGCGGCTGCGTTTCCGCAACCGCCCCAAGTTTAGCCCATCTTGACGGGGCTTTGGCTATTCCACCGCGTCGCGCTTGTCAGCAAGACGCACACCACCCTTCGGGATGCGGATATCGTCAATGAAATCCTGCATCGCCTGGCTTGGCGCCGCGGTGAATTGCGACACAACATAGATGACCAGGAAGGAAATCGGCACGCCGAAGATACCGGCAGAAATGCTGCCAATCCCCCACATGCGCCCGGTCACCCGGTTACGCAGCACCACGGTATCGGTCGTCATTGGGCTGCCCCAGATGTTACCGATCCAGGCAAGCGCGCCATCCTTCACCGCTGCGGTATTGGCGAGGATCGCCGCCGCTTCCGCCCGCAATTCAGGCGAGGTGAAGTTCTGGTTGATGCTGCCCACCTGCCGCGCTGCGGCAATGATCGCATCCTTCGATCCGAACAACTGGATGAAATCCATCCCGAACCATTCCGAATGGATCATGTAGCCGAAAGTGACCACATAGCCGACGGCCATGCCAATCACGGCGGCGGTATTGGTGGTTTTCTTGTACCACACCCCCATCACCAGCGCCGCAAATAGCCCGGCGGCAGCGATGGAAAAGGCCCAGGCCACAAGGAACAGGATATCCGCCCCGGCATTGCCTGCTGTCCAGGCCGCGGCAAAAGCCACGGTCAACAGCAGCACGCGTGAGACAATCAGCCGGCGCGCGGTCGGCGCGTTGCGGTCAATCATCTTGTAATACACGTCATGCGACAGCGCGTTTGCGAGCGCGAGAAGCAGACCATCGGCGGTGGAAAGCGCCGCGGCCAAACCACCCGCCGCCACCAGACCCGCGATCACATAAGGTAAGCCTGCGATTTCCGGCGTGGCGAGAACGACCACGTCAGGGTGAATACGGAATTCATTCCATTGCAGGATGCCGTCTCGGTTCACGTCAACAATATTGATCCACGGCACGCCATAGGGGGAGACGATCTGCCAGTTCTTGATCCAGTCCGGCAGGCTCGCGATCGGTTGGCCGATGATGTTCTGGTAGATTTCCACCTTCGCGAAAGCGGCATAGGCCGGCGCCGTGAAGTACAGCAGGAAGATGAAGAACAGCGACCAGGCCACGGATTGGCGCGCTTCCTTCACCGAAGGCGTGGTGAAGTAACGCATCAGGATGTGCGGCAAGGAAGCCGTACCGACCATGAGGCAGAAAACCAGCGCAAACCAATTGATTGCCGCCGGCACCGAGAATTGCCCATTCGCCCCGATGAAGGGGGCGCTATGCCAGCCGGTTACACCGGGCGGCGGGGTCATGCCCGCAGCGCGGAAGCCGTTTTCCAGCTCCGCAATGCGTTCCAGCGCGAAGCCATACATAAGTTGCGGCAGCGGCACGCCCGTGACCTTGGCCGACATCAGGAAGGCCGGGATCAGATAGGCGATGATCAGCACGATATATTGCGCCACTTGCGTCCAGGTAACGGCGCGCATGCCGCCCAACATGGAGCAGACCAGAATGCCCGCAAGGCCCACAAACACCGCGATGCCGAAGGACACATCCAGGAAGCGCTGCGTGATGATGCCGACACCCACGATCTGCGCCACGACGTAAACGAAGGACGCAGTGATCAGCACGACAACGCCGATCAGGCGGGCCGCATTGCCGCCGAACCGTGCGCCCAGGAAGTCCGGCACGGTATATTGGCCGAATTTGCGCAGATACGGCGCCAGCAGAATGGCGACCAGCATGTAACCGCCGGTCCAGCCCAGGATGAAGGCCAAGCCACCATAGCCAAGGGCGTAAAGGCTGCCCGCCATGCCGATGAAGCTTGCGGCCGACATCCAGTCAGAACCAGTTGCCATGCCGTTATAAAGGGCAGGCACCCGACGGCCGGCGACGTAATACTCAGCGACCGCCTGGGTACGGCTGATAATGCCGATATAGGCATAGACGCCGATGGTGAGGCCAACGAACAGGTAACCCAGAA
>JBIKWX010000171.1:0-7646 GCA_044356095.1 Roseomonas sp. | reverse complement strand
CGACATCGCCCAGAAGTTCAACAACGATTACGGCGTGGAACTCTTCCCGCAGCCGGAACCGGTGATTCGCGGACCGGGCATGCGGGTCATGTCGCTGCGCGATGGCACCAAGAAGATGTCGAAGTCGGATCCCTCCGATCAGTCACGCATCAACCTGACCGATGATGCAGATGCCATTGCGCTGAAAATTCGTCGCGCCAAGACGGATGCGGAACCGATCCCCGAGCATATGGCGGGGTTGGAAGGCAGGCCGGAAGCGCGCAACCTGGTGGGCATTTTGGCGGCGATCACCAGCACGCTGCCGGAAAACGTGCTGCGCGAACATGCCGGCCAGGGCTTTGGCGCCTTCAAGGGCACGCTGACCGAAGCGCTTGTTGCGCATCTTTCCCCCATCGCCGCTGAGATGCGCCGGCTGCTGACCGACCCCGGCGCGCTTGATGCGGCTTTGCATCTGGGCGCCGCGCGCGCCAATGCGGTGGCGGCACCCATCATGAAGCAGGCGCGGGAGATCATCGGGCTGCTCCCGGCGCGCTGATGTTGGGAATGCCTTGCGGGGCGTCCTGACCACTCGTTAAACTTTTCTTGGCATGACTGCGCCATGGAAAGGGGGCAGCCGGCATGATCGGGCTGGATTGGGGCACCACATCTCTGCGCGCTTATCGGCTGGACCCCACCGGGGCAGTGCTGGACAAGCGCGAAAGCAAATCGGGCATCCTGTCCGTGAAGCCGGGCGGCTTTGCCGATGAGCTCAGCAAAATCGCCGGGGATTGGCTGGAATCCGGCGAAAAGCTGGTGGTGATTTCCGGCATGGCTGGCAGCAAGCAGGGCTGGGCGGAAGCGCCCTATCTGCCCTGCCCCGCAACAGTGACCGACATTGCCCGAGCAACCCTGCCCGTGCCTTTCCCGGCGACACGGGTGCGCCTGGTGCCGGGGCTGAAGGCGCAGGATGCCAATGGCGTGCCGGAAGTCATGCGCGGTGAGGAAACGCAGATCCTCGGCATTCTGGACCGTCTGCCCGAGCAGGAGGTAACGCTTTGCTTGCCCGGCAGCCATTCCAAATGGGTGCGCGTGCGGGCCGGGCAAATCCTCGGTTTTTCAACGCAGATGACGGGCGAGGTGTTCGCGGCACTTTCCGCCCATACGATTTTGGCGCGCAGCCTGCATCGCGGCGCGGCGCATCATCCGGGCGCCTTTGCGCGCGGCTTGGATCGCGCGCGGCAGGGCGGCGGCTTGCTGCATCAGCTTTTCGGGCTGCGCGGCCTGTCGCTGTTTGATGCCATGCCGCAGATGGAAGCGGCTTCCTATCTATCTGGCCTGCTGATCGGGCATGAGGTCGCCGCCGCGTTGGAAGCCGGGGTTGCGCCGCCGGTGCATATCATCGGTGCGGCGGCGCTGACGCTTCGCTACAGCGCAGCACTTGCGGCTTTTGGTGTGCCGAGCGTGACAGAGGAAGAAGATGCCGCAGCGGCGGGGTTGTTTCAGATCGGTGCGGCGATTGAAGCGGCGTGAGTCACACTGCGCTGATGATCCGCTTCATCTCGGCAGCCGTTTTCGCCCAGGTTAAGCCCGACAATAACTGCGCGCCTGCCGCGCCAATCTCAGCAGCGCGGGCGCGATCAGTATAAAGAGTTTCAAGCGCAGCAACGATTTCCTCGATATCACTTTCGTGCCAGCCAGGCATCTTGGGGATGGGGCGTTGATCCGTCAACGCCAGCGCCGTACCGCCCTTGAGCAGATCAAGATGGCCGCTATTGGCGCTGAGGATGGTTGGTACACCGCAAGCCATGGCTTCCATCGCCACCAGATTGGTGCCGCCTTCGCAGCGATTTGGAAACACTGCCGCGTCCATTTCCCGCAGGATGGTAGGCATGGACGCATTGGCCACGAGGCCGAGATTGAGGAATTGCTCTGGCTTAATTCCATTGGCTGTGGCCCATCCATTCATGTCGGGCTTGCCCTCTGCCGTGAAGGGCAGCGGCGCGGTGCGTGCCGAGTCATTGATGCCGCGCGCGATTTGCGGCCAGAGATTATCCCAGGCGGCAACCAGCATGGCATCCGGGTGGCGTGCGGCGAAAACGCGCCAGGCAGCCATGACATTGTCCTGCCCCTTGCGGGGTTCCAGCTTGCCACCGCTGAAAACCAGAAAGCGGTCCGGGAACAGCCCACGTTTCGGGGCAGGATGAAACAAGGTGGCGTCTATACCTTGTAATACGGTTTCAACACGCTCGATGCCATGGGCGCGCAAGACTTCAGCGTTCCAGCTTGATCCGGCCACAATGCATCTATGATGTGCCGTTACCGCGCGTGCATCGCGGCCCAGATCCTCGGTTTCAAAGAATACCACGCCAAGACTGGGATTACCTTCAAGGGGGCCGCCATGTGGTCCAGGCTGCGATTTCAGGTCATTGCCCAGCGAACACAGTAGTGCCGAGGATAAACTGATAGGATCTGATGTTTCGCGTAACAGGCGTTCACGAAAATCAATCGAACGGCCGCAAAAAGGCATCAGGGCACGCCATCGTAGGGGATCAATCAGGATGGCGTTACGATTGACTTCATGCGTTGTCGCCAGCGCTACGCCGGGATCGGATGCCCAGGAAAGCGCCAGATTGAGCCCATAAACTCCCCAACCATGGATTGAGGTGGCCGGCCAATCCATTACTACATGATGAGCCATAGAGGAAAGCTAGGTGGCTCACGGCTTTATCGTCAAGCCATTGGGCATTTATCAGATGGACAATCGCCTTGCTGACCGAATATGAGGCGACAAAGAGAGGAGAACGTCATGTCGGAATTCGGCAACATGCCTGTTGCTCGCCGCGCCCTGATTGGTGGCGCCGCGGCCCTGCCCTTCGCGGCCCGCGCTCAGGCGGCTTGGAAGCCATCGCGCCCGGTGACGCTGATTGTGCCCTTCGCTGCCGGGTCGGGGACGGATTCGGTTTCTCGCCTGCTGGCCAGCTTGCTGGAACAGGAATGGGGCTCTCAGGTGGTGGTGGATAATCGCCCCGGCGCCAATGGCGCCATTGCCGCAGTCGCCACCGCCCGCGCCGCGCCGGATGGCCATACGGTGATGATCACGACGAATAGCCCGCATGGCGCGACACCGGCGCTGATGAAGCGCCCAACCTATGATGCGATCAATGATTTCACCCCGATCGGGCGCATGGGGACCTATATCTTTGTACTTGCGGTGAATGACCAGGTGCCGGCGCGCAATCTGCAGGAATTCCTGGCCCTGGCTCGGTCTCAGCCTGGCAAGCTGACTTATGCTTCGGGCAATACAACGGGTGTCGTGGGCGGCGCGATGCTGACTTCCATCGGCAATATTCAGATGGAACATGTGCCCTATCGCTCCACCCCGCCGGCCATGACGGATGTGATTTCCGGGCGCGTCACCGGCATTATTGTGGATGTCGCGGCGTCACGCGGGTTTTTGCAGGAGGGCAAGCTGCGCTCGCTTGGCATTACATCGGCCACACGCACACCGCTTTTGCCGAATGAACCGACGCTCGCGGAAGCGGGCTTGCCTGGCTTTGAATTGCTGTCCTGGATGGGCGCCGTTGGCCCCGCCCGCATGCCATCGGAAGTTGTCACTGCCTGGAATGCGGCGCTGCGCAAGGTTTGGGAAAGGCAGGAAACCGCTGATCGGCTCGCGACTTTCGGGATTGAGCGTGTGACCTCCACGCCCGAGGAATTTGGCGCCTTTATCCGCAGCCAGATCGAAACCTGGGCGCGGCAGATCAAGGCGGCGGGGATCGAACCAGAATAACCGGCGAAATTTTGGCCATTTGAGGCAGCGCAAGCCTTGATATCGCCACCTTTGCTTACCATTTAAGCATCACGCGCACCGGGGAGGGCTGCGCCAACCGTTTTTCAAAGGGGATCATCATGTCCAATTCCAATAATGCTGCCGCCCAAGGGCTTGAGCGTATTCTTGCGGAACTGGCCGATTCCTGCCCGGTCGAGCGTGCGCGGCTTGAAGCCGCTGGGCGCATCCTGACCGCTGCGCGCCGCGCCGCTGGCCTGCATCTGCCGTCTTCGGACGCTTCGCGCGCCGTGGGTGAAATCCTCCGCCATTGGGATGCTGAAGCGGTGACGGCGCTGGAATATGCCGAAACCCTGCCGGAAGCGGCCCTGGATCGGCTGTTGCGCGCTGCCCCCGCTTGGGCCGCTGCTGCCCACCGCGCGCTTGCCAAGCCCGATCGGCACGCGGCCTGAAGCTTCCCTTCCCCCCGCATGCGGCCCGGTTGCCCCTTGGTAGCCGGGCCTTTTGCATTTTGGGCCGGTTCCCGAAAGGCGCCGGGGCGCCTATAAACCCCGAACCAGCGGCCGGAGGTGCAGTGCCATGATGGAAAGACGAAGCAAGCCGAATGGACCGCGCCGGGTGCTGCTGCTGACCGGAGCCTCCCGCGGGATTGGCCATGCCACGGTAAAGCGTTTTTCGGCCGCCGGCTGGCGCGTGATTACAGTCTCCCGCCAGCCCTTCCCAGAACAATGCCCCTGGGAAATGGGGCCCGAGGATCATATTCAGCTTGATCTGGGTGACCCGGCGGCGACCGAGGCGATGATCCCGGAAATCCGCGCGCGCCTGGCCCCCGATGGCGGCATGCTGCATGCGCTGGTGAATAACGCTGCGATTTCGCCGAAGGGCGAAGGCGGCGCGCGGCTTGGCACCCTCGCCATGCCAGCGGACGGGTGGCTCAGGGTTTTTCAGGTGAATTTCTTCGCGCCCATTCTGCTGGCACGCGGGTTGGTGGATGAATTGGCGCGCGCCAATGGTTCGGTGGTGAATGTGACCTCCATCGCCGGCGGGCGGGTGCATCCTTTTGCCGGCGCGGCCTATTCCACTTCCAAGGCAGCGCTCGCCGCCCTCACGCGCGAAATGGCGGCGGATTTCGCCCCGCGTGGTGTGCGGGTGAATGCGATCTCACCTGGGGAGATTGATACCTCCATCCTGTCACCCGGCACGGAGAAGATCGTGCAAGAACAAATCCCGATGCGCCGGCTTGGGCGGCCAGAGGAAGTGGCGCAGGCGATCTATTTCCTCTGCACCGAGGCATCTTCCTATGTGAATGGCGCGGAAATCCATATCAATGGCGGGCAGCACGTTTGAAGCATTTTCAAGCCAAGCGGCTTTGCTTGGCTGCTCGGAAAATGCGACCGATTAACAGCCGAAATGCGCGAAGGCGCTTTGACGCGTGACACCCGCCCCGCGCGCGAGCCTCGCCGCCCTTGGGCTGCTGCTGCCGCTGCTGAAGCCTTATTGGCCGCGCGTGCTTGCTGCGATTGCGGCGTTGTTGCTGGCGGCGGGGCTGACACTAGCTTTGGGGCAGGGTCTCAAGCATCTGATTGATGATGGCTTTGCTGGCGGGCCAGGGACCTTGGATCGCGCCGCGCTGGTAATGGGCGTTTTGGTGAGCACCTTGGCGATCAGTACCACCACGCGCTTTTATCTGGTGTCCTGGTTGGGCGAACGCGTGGCGGCAGATTTGCGCCAGCGCTTTTTTGATCACGTCACCGGGCTTTCGCCGAGCTACTTTGAAACCGCGCGCATCGGCGATGTCATGTCGCGGCTGACGGCGGATGTCGGGCTGCTGCAATCGCTGATTGGTTCGGCGATTTCCATGGGCGTGCGCCAGGCCATCACCGGTATTGGCGCCTTTTTGATGCTGGTGCTGACAAGCGCGAAGCTCGCAGGGCTGATTGCGCTGATCCTGCCTTTGGTGGTGCTGCCGCTGATATTTTTTGGACGACGCGAAAGGCGGCTTTCCAAGGCGGCGCAGGAGAGAATCGGCGCGCTGGCAGCGCAGGCGGAAGAAACGCTGGGCGGTATCCGCGCCATTCAATCCTTCACGCAGGAAGATCGCGCGCGCGCACGCTTTGCTGCGGGATCGGAAGAAGCTGTGCGCGCGGCCCTGCGGCGCGTTTTCTCCCGCAGTCTCTTGATTCTGGCGGTGATCCTGCTCGGCTTTGGCGCCGTGACCTTCAGCCTTTGGGTGGGCGGGCGCGATGTGATCGAAGGGCGGATTTCGGGCGGGGAGCTGACCGCCTTTGTCTTTTACGCCGTTCTCATGGCCTCATCAGGTGCGACGGTCAGTGAATTATGGGGCGAGATTCAGCGCGCAGCGGCAGCGGCTGACAGGCTTGGTGAGGTATTGGCGATTGCGCCTTCCATCGCCGCCCCGGCCAACCCCGTGCCGCTGCCGCCGGCACAAGGCCGCGTGGTGTTTGAAGCTGTCACGCTGCGCTACCCGACGCGCCCCGATAGCGCGGCACTGACGGATTTCAGCCTTGTGGTGGAACCTGGCGAGGCGATTGCGCTGGTTGGTCCCTCGGGCGCCGGCAAGACATCGGTGCTGTCCCTGCTGCTGCGCTTTTATGACCCAAGCGCAGGGCGCATTCTGCTGGATGGGGCGGAGATCACACGGCTTGACCCGCGCGCGCTGCGGTCTCGTCTGGGATTGGTGCCGCAGGAGCCGGTGATTTTCAGCGCCAGCATTGCCGAGAATATTCGCCTCGGTCGCCCCGATGCCAGCGATGCCGAAGTGGCTGCGGCGGCCGAGGCCGCAGCGGCAGCCGAGTTCATTGCCGCCCTGCCGGATGGCTATGCGACGGAGCTTGGCACGCGTGGTGTGACACTTTCCGGCGGGCAGCGCCAACGCATTGCGATTGCACGCGCTATCCTGCGCAACCCCACGGTGTTGCTGTTGGATGAGGCGACCAGCGCCTTGGATGCGGAAAGCGAATTCGCCGTGCAGCAGGCGCTTGCGCGACTATGTGAGGGGCGCACAAGCATTACGGTCGCGCATCGGCTGGCGACCGTGCGGCGTGCGGACCGGATTGTGGTGATGGATCAGGGCCGGATTGTTGCGACTGGCACGCATGAGGCGCTGCTGGCTGAAGGCGGGCTTTATGCGCGGCTGGCGGCGCTGCAATTCACAAATGTCGATAACACTCGAAAGTTTCCAAGTATCCGCTTCTAAAGTCTGACGACATTACGCTGCATCATATCCCGAGTTTCTGAGGTGGTTGGCGTATTTGTGTGGTGGAAATGCATTGAGCAAGGCACCGATGCGGTGCCATGTTGTTTTGACGGATCGTTCTACCGCCTTTCGCAGGAGATATTTACGCTTGGCAAAGACCTGCTCAATCGGATTGAGGTCTGGGCTATAGGGCGGCAGGAACAGCGGCCCGGCACCTCTTGCCCTGATCGTAGCGCGAACGGCAGGTTTCTTGTAGCTGGAGAGATTGTCCATGACGACGATGTCTCCGGGCAGGAGCGTCGGGCAGAGCTGATCTTCGACCCATGCGGTGAAGCTGGCTAGACTTGTCGCGAAGCCCTTCCAGGACGATGCGGATCTTGTCCTCGGCGGAATGGTGCTTGCGCGTGGCGCGGCGAATATCGGGCCTATCAGTAATTTTGTGCGCGGGGTCGTTTTCGTTCATCAGACCACGAACCTATCGCCGAACAGGATGGCGAACTGGGTCTTGGCCTCGTACCACTCGCGCGGCGGTCGCTTCCATTCTTCGTCCGCCCGATTGAGAACAAGGTATAGCAGCTTCATCGCCGCCTCGTCACCTGGGAAATGGCCTCGCATGCGCACTGCCCGCCGGAGCTTCGAATTCAAGGCCTCAATCGCATTCGT
>JBIKWX010000170.1:0-7652 GCA_044356095.1 Roseomonas sp. | reverse complement strand
CAGCTCCAGTCGGCCGATTGGTCGAAATATGCCTTCATCCAGAGAAAAAAGACAGGCTTTATTCGCCGGAATGAAGTGGATAGTGCAGTCTTTGAAAGGCAAATTGACCAGCTGGCTTACCCTGCCGCTCCGAGAAACAGATAAGAATTCCCTGCGTTCTTTTGTACTATTTCCTCGCGCTTTAATAACGAAAGACGGCTTCAGCTTGGCTCCATCAAGAGACCTGACCTTGAATTTGAACAAGACCCAACCGTGCGGAATTCCATCTGCACAAGTCACCACAAACGACGGATCGCTCGTCTCTGATCGCCATGCATTTGCTTGACCAGCAACTCTCACCAAAGCTTTCGACGAAATGAAACGAAAACGTCGAATGCCGAACCAGGACGAAATATGATTACCTAGTACTTCTATCAGTTTTGGCACAATTTCAAACTCCATCGATTGGTCAACGATGCGCGTGACGCCTTTTCGGGCATGACCATTCCGAAAGTAGCAGGAAATGGAAATTTTTGTAGATGGACCGCGATTATCTTAAGGTTTGGAGGCTCGCACTACAATCACGATAAGATGTCGAAGTCGTTTTTGAAGTCAGCTTAATGGGAAAGCTTAAGTATAGCGCCTTGCATCTCTCTATAAGATGAGGTTAATTCCCCAAAGTTTGTTTTATGATAAGGGATGGCCTTCCAAGCCATGTTTCAGTACCAGCCCTCAGCCGTTTCGGACAACATCACTGGCCGCGAACGCGCGGCGCATAGTCTTGCCACGCGTTCTCCCTCCCGCTTCCTCCGCCGAGTCGCTGAAGTCCTTTGGGAGACGACATCCGCAGCGCTCCTTGATCGCTTGGTACCAGAAGAGCCAAAAATCTTCGAAATTACAGACGGCGAGGCCCCGCGCACCCCCTCCCTTGCACTCTACCTCCATTGGTCGCCGGATGGCCGCATCTCCTCCATGGTGCGCCGGCAGGTCCGGCTTTGGCGCGAAGCCGGATTTGGCTGCGTCTTCATTACCAACGCCAATCCCCCGGCGGAGGATTGGAATGCCATCGGGGAAAACACCGTGCTCCGCATCCGCCGCGCCAATGTTGGGCGGGATTTCGGCGCATGGCGGGATGCGGCAGCCATTGCTCTGCAACGCTTTGGTATTCCACAGGAATTGCTGTTGACCAATGATAGCATCCTTGGCCCCTTCCTTCCGCTTACCCCCTTGGTGAATGCCTGGCGCGCGGGCGGCGACGGCTTCTTTGGCCTCACGGAAAGCCTGGGCGGCGCGGCGCATCTTGGCGGCGGCGCCCATCTGCAATCCTATGCGCTGCTTGGCCGCGGGGAAAAGGCGGTTGGGGAAATGCTCGGCCATCTGGCGGCGCTAAAGGACACCCGCAGCAAATGGCAGGTGGTCCGTCGCGGAGAAATTGGGCTGACGCAAAGCATGCTCCGCGCTGGCGTCCCCTGCTGGGCGCTATTCGGGCAGGCAAGGCTCGCGGCACTCGTTGATGCACCAACCCGCGCACGCATCGCCCCTCGCTACAGCAGCCCAGAAGCCTTCGCCCGCGTGCCCTTCAACCCATGCCATCATCTCTGGAGGGAGTTGGTGGAAGGGATGGGTTACCCCTACCTGAAAACAGAACTCATCCGCCGCAACCCCGGCAGGCTCCCCGGTGTTGAAAACTGGCGAGAAGTCGTGCCAGCCGCCGAATTGCCGATCATCGAAGAACATCTGGCGATGATGGGACCATAAGGCTGCACCGTCTTCCGCATTGTTCGGTCTCAGCCCCCACCGCCCCAGCAGCCCATTTCCCAACCACGCTGCACCGCATCATAGCCAAAACCATTTCAGATCAACGCGTTAAACCTTGTTGGAAAAATCGGCCTACCCTCAAGCTTTGGAGAGAATTCTCCGATTCGGAGAAAAAACGCCGAAACATTCCGCTTGAGCTGAACCGCCCCGGGTTTGCCTGAGGCTGTTTTGCTTAAGTTACGCTGCCATGGCTGGTTGATCCAGAGAGCCGGCTCGGGAAATCTGAACACCTGGGATAAGCGTATTTTCTGCCTGAGAGCGGCATGATGCCGTGAACAGGAGAGACCATGACAAGACGACCCCGCCGGAACCACAGCCCGGCCTTCAAGGCGAAGGTGGCGCTTGCCGCTGTGAAGGGCGAGAAGACGCTGGCCGAACTGGCTGCCCAATTCGATGTCCACGCGAATGTCATCAAGACTTGGCGGGATCAGCTCCTTGAAGGGGCTGCTGGGATTTTCGGCGAAGGCAAGCCGGAAGCACCGCCACCGGTTGATGTGAAGGAACTCCGCGCGAAGATAGGGGAGTTGACGCTCACGAGTGATTTTTTAGCAGGCGCGCTCACCAAGGCGGGATTGCTGAGCGCAAAGCGATGATTGACCGTGAGCACGCCCTGCCTCTGGCGCAACAGGCCAAGGCGCTCAGCATCAGCCGGGGGACGCTCTACTACGCCTCTCGCCCGGTTCCGGCTGCCGATCTGGCATTGATGCGCCGGATCGATGAATTGCATCTGGAATATGGGCATATGCGGTTGATGATCGCCCCTGGCAGGGCGGCACTCTGCCTGCGGTGGCCTATGTCTATTCCAGCAATCGCCGGGCGGAACATCCTGGCGCGCATCTGGCGGGTTTTCGCGGTGTGCTGCAGGTGGATGGCTATGTTGGGTTCAAGGCGTTGCGGCGCGACCGTGATGATGGCGAGGTCGTACTGGCCTTTTGCTGGGCGCATTTGCGCAGGCGGTTTTTCGACATCCACGCCGCGACGCAATCGCCCATCGCCGCTGAGGCGCTGCTGCGCATTGCCGCGCTCTACGCCATTGAGGCTGGCACCCTCTCCACCACCCTGAACCCCCGCGACGCCAGCGGCAGGCTGTCCCGGCTGATGGCGGCGTCCTCGCCGGGGGCGTTCATCGCCCCCCAGATGGCGCGGCGGTTCCGCTCGGCCATGCTGTCGGAAAGCTCCGCAATCCAAATCGTATCCCGCGCCGCGCCAAGGCGGCGCAGCATATCGCGGTGCTGGTTGCGCGCCTCGGTGGTGGAAAGCGCCGGTAGGGTAAAGGCGGCCATGCGCGGGTTCACAATCGCAGGCACGGGAAACTCAGCACCAGTGTACGGATTCCGGTCGCGCCGATCGAGCATCACGCGGCCCTCGCGAATGCCGTAGGCCGTGCCGCGTTGGACCCGCCAGAGCTGCCCCGCGACAAGCAGCCCAATGTCCATGTAAGGCGCCGCGCCGTTGGTCAGATCAACGCGGAGGTAGCCCTGCTTTCCGTTACCTGTGCGCTTCAAGCGGGTTTATCTGGTGGATATGGCGCAACCCGATGCCGAAGGCTTTGTTCGCAAGATCGGGCATATTGACCTGATGGCCATCCGGGACCCGGAAGGTCGCGCCCGCCTCCGCGGTGACCGGCCGGCCGATGCACCGCGTGATCGCTTCACCTTCCCCTTCTTCACGATTGAGAATGTCGCGGCGGTAGATGGTGATCACATCATCGTCGGCAACGACAATAACCTGCCCTTCAGCGCCGGGCGTCACTTCTTCCAGGCTGATGCGAATGAATTCATCCTGCTGTGGGTTCCGGAATTGCTCCGCGCAAGGTAACCAAGAAGATGGTTCTACCCGCGTGGCAGGTGGCTTGGCACGCCATCGCCATGCGGGTGTTTATGTCATAAAAATTTCACAAAAAATTCAGTGAAATGCGGTTGATCACCTTGTCTCTTCGTTTTGCTCTCCCCGGAAGATAAGGAGACATCTTTTGAAAAAACCAGCTTCACCCAAAAAAACCACCAAGGCAATTAGAAAACCTGTAGCGCCTGCTAGGGGGACTCGCAAAATCGCCGGTAAGGTAGCCGCGGTACCTCTGACGGAGGCGCCAGTCACCAAGCCGCAACCCATAACCAGCAAAAATCCGCGGAAACCCAAAAGGATCCGGAAGGAAGAGATCAGTTTTTCCGTCCCCCAAGCCTTCCGCAAGAAATTCAAGCAGGCGTCAAAGGAAGCCGGGCACAAGAAATCGGATTTTCTGCAAATCCTGCTGCTGCATTGGGAGGAACGCCAAAAAAAGCCTCCATCAGGCGAAAGCCTCTGATCCGGCCCGAGAAGTCTGAATACCTTTTCCTGGGTTTCCGCCAGACCCTGTCTGAGGCAAGATAGATAAGTCAAAGCAGTCCTCAGCCTTGGAGTCATCACATGAATAAGGCCTTTGATCTCGTGGTGATCGGCGCGGGTATTCTTGGCCTCGCCCATGCGCTGCATGCTGCACGGCGCGGCTTGAAGGTCGCGGTGCTTGACCGAGACGCGCAGGCCAATGGCGCCAGCATTCGCAATTTCGGCTTTGTCACCGTCACTGGACAAGCCGCGCATAAAACCTGGGAACGCGCGCGCCGTTCCCGTGATCTATGGGCTGAGGTTGCGCCCCTTGCTGGCATTCCCGTCCATCACCGCGGCTTGCTGATGGCGGTCCGGCGGCCCGAGGCAGTCAGCGTTTTGCGCGAATTCCTGGCAAGCCCCATGGGTGAGGCCTGCCGCTTGTTGGAAGGCGCCGAGATACCGGCACCACTCCGCAATGCTGAACTTCTGGCCGCGCTGCATAGCCCGCATGAGCTGCGGGTTGAAAGCCGAGAGGCCATTCCGCGCCTCGCGACCTGGCTTGAACAGACGCTTGGCGTAAGGTTCTTTTGGCGTTGCGCTGTGCATGGCATCGCCTCGGGCCAGGTGACCTCGACCGAAGGTGTCTTCCACGCCCCGCGCATTGTGGTGTGCCCAGGGCCGGATATTTCCACGCTGTTTCCGGATACCTTTACGCGTCGTCAGGTCACGCTGTGCAAGCTGCATATGCTGCGCCTGGCCGACCCTGGTTGGCGCCTGCCTGCGGCCATCATGAGTGATCTTGGGCTGCATCGCTATCGCGGTTATGCAGCATGCCCATCCTTGCCAATCCTGCGTGAGCGTCTTCAGCTTGAGCAGAAGGAAGAACTTGACCACGGCGTGCATCTGATTGTTGTGCAAAGCGCGGATGGTTCCCTCGTGGTGGGCGACAGCCATCATTACGGCCCAACACCTGATCCTTTTCAGCCGGAAGCGGTGGATGCGCTGATCATTCGGGAAGCGCAGCGCGTGCTTGATCTTCCGGCACCGAAAATCACCGAAAGATGGACCGGGCTTTATCCCTCGGGCCCGGATGACGCCTTTTTTGAAACGCCCATGCCTGGGGTGCGCTTGGTCTCGGTCACCTCCGGTACGGGGGCGAGCACGGGCTTTGGCATTGCCGAGGAAGTGCTGGCCGATATGGAAGCAAACCCATGACACAGAAAATCAAGGCCATCATTCTGGATTGGGCCGGGACCGTGGTGGATCACGGCAGCCGCGCCCCCATGGGCGCCTTCGTAAAGGCCTTCGCGCATTTCGGCGTGGAGATCACCATTGCCGATGCGCGCGGCCCGATGGGTATGGCGAAGCGGGATCATATTCGCCTGGTCGGCACCACGCCTGCCATTGCCGCCGCCTGGCGCGCCCGCCATGGCACTGATTTCGATGATGCGGCGATTGATGCGATTTTTGAGGTTTTTGAGCCCATGAATGTGGCCGCCGTTGAATCGCACGCAACGCTCATTCCCGGCGCGCGCGCCGCGCTGGATTGGTGCGCGGCGCGTGGCATTCGGATTGGCTCCACCACTGGCTATACGCGCCCGATCATGGAACGCCTCATGCCGCTTGCTGCCGCGCAGGGCTTTGTGCCGGAAGTCACGATTTGCGCGGGCGACCTGGCGGCCGGGCGTCCTGCGCCGCTGCAAATCTGGTCAGCTTTGGCGCAGATGGGCATCTGGCCTGCCAGCAGCGTGATCAAGCTGGATGATACCGCGCCTGGCATTGGTGAGGCGCGCGCGGCCGGCTGCTGGGCCGTTGGCGCTGCGCTGACCGGCAATAATCCAGGGCTCTCCGCCGAGGAGCTTGCCAGCCTATCGCCAGATCGGCGCGCCGTGCTTCGTCAGGACGCAAGTGAACCGCTGCTGCGCGCTGGCGCCCATTTGGTGATTGATACTATCGCTGATCTGCCAGGGCTGGTTGAGCATATCGAAGCCCGGCTGGCTGCCGGCGAAAAGCCCGGGCTGCTGGAAGCGAATTGACACGGAAGTGTCATCAATTCGTCACAACGCCGTAGCTGAAGGCGCGATAGCCAACCCCGTCTTTAGAGGAGGCTTCATAATGCGGTTTATCCTATTCGCGCTCGCCTTTCTTGGCTTGGCGCCCATGGCCGAGGCGCAGCAGCGCACGCGCCTGACGGTCTATACAGCGCTTGAAAATGAGCAGCTGGCACCCTTCAAACAAGCGGCAGAGGCCGCGCTGCGCGATATTGAAATCGCCTGGGTGCGCGATTCAACGGGCGTGATTACCGCCCGCCTGATCGCCGAAAAAGCCAATCCGCGCGCGGATATGGTGTGGGGGCTTTCCGTCTTCTCCCTGCTGCAGATGGAAGCGCAGGATATGCTGGAACCCTATACCCCACAGGGTGCCGAGGCGCTGCGCCCCAATATGCGGAGCGCACGCAGCCCCATGACCTGGACCGGCATGGATGCCTTTGTTTCTGCCATCTGCTTCAATACGGTGGTGGCGCAGCAGCGCAATCTGCCGCGCCCGACCACCTGGCAAGACCTGCTGGACCCGCGCTTCCGTGGCCAGATCGTCATGCCGAACCCGAATTCCTCTGGCACCGGCTTCCTGACCATCTCTGGCTGGATTGCCAATATGGGTGAGCAAGGCGCGTGGGATTTCATGAACCGCCTGCATGAGAATATCCAACAATATACCCATTCCGGCAGCGCGCCCTGCAACAACGCCGCGCGCGGCGAATTCGGTGTTGGCCTTTCCTTTGACATGCGCTCTGTCACCTTGAAGAACCAGGGCGCGCCGATTGATATCATCGTGCCGACCGATGGTGTTGGTTTTGACCTTGAAGCCACAGCCATCATGCGCGGCACGCGCAATCTGGAAGCTGCCAAGCGGCTTGCGGATTTCACCGTCTCCAAGACTGCCGCTGAGCTCTATGGCCGCTTCTATGCCATGCTGGCGCTGCCTGGTGTTGAACCGACGGTGCGTGGCTATCCGGCGGAATTCGCGCAGCGCCTTGTGAACGCGAATTTCGCTGAAATCGCCGCTGCGCGCGAAAGGCTGCTTGCGGAATGGCAGCGCCGTTACGACGGCAAGTCTGCGCCGCGCTGAAGCTGATGGGTGCTGCCCTTGATGATGGTTTGGGCGCCGATGCCGGGGAGTATTCCGGCATCGGTGATCCCTTTCTGGTCATCAAGGATGTCGGCAAGCAATTCGGTAATTTCGTTGCGCTCGAACGCGTAAGCCTGAATATTCCAACGGGCGAATTGGTTTCCTTCCTTGGCCCATCGGGCTGCGGCAAGACCACCTTGCTCCGCGCCATTGCCGGGCTTGATCCGCCGACCGTGGGGCGCATCATCCAGGCGGGACGCGATATCACGGCGCTGCCGCCAGCAGAGCGTGATTTCGGCATTGTCTTCCAATCCTACGCGCTTTTTCCAAATCTCAGCATTGCCGAGAATGTCGGCTATGGGCTGCGTGGCGCGGCCTGGCCCAAGGCCCGCCGGCAGCAGCGTGTCGCCGAACTGCTA
>JBIKWX010000169.1:0-7714 GCA_044356095.1 Roseomonas sp. | reverse complement strand
CGCCGCGCCGCCAGGTCTCGCCCCGCGCGGCGCGGCCAAAGACCAGCGCCTCGGCCATCAGCAACGTTGCGTCATCGGCGATATCAGCATTCAGGCGCCGTTCAAGCCGCGCGCCTTCGAACAGGATGGTTTCCTGCGGGATCCACTCAAACACTGCACCAGCGCTGGCTTCAAGCGTCACGCTGATTTCGGTGGCGGGGCCAAGGCTGCGATAGATTTTCTCGGCCGCCGGGGTCGAGAAACTCGCCTGCGCGCCCGCACCAAGGCTGAGCGCGATATCCACCCTATCGCCGCCCGCGAGGCCGCCTGCGGTATTCACCAGCGCGCAGATCGGCGCCTCATCCGCTTCAGGGTCGGGGAACAGGGCGCGCATGGGTGGCGACTGAAATAGCCCGCCCAATACCGTGCGCCCTTCATGCTGATGGTAATCCAGCTCCAACCGCCCGCGGGAGCGCTGGTGGCGTGGCTGGGGCAGGGCGGCGGGGCTCATGCGGCAAACTTAACCATGTGCGGCGCCGGCCACCAAATGGCGCAAATCAAGGCAATTAATGCGTAATTTCCAGGCAGAAACGCGGGCTGGACAGGCGCCTGCCGCAGGGCTTTGGTGGCGGGGACCACACAGGAACCAAGCCCATGCGCCGCATCACCACCGAACCCCTCACCGCCGAAGCCTTCGCCCCCTTTGGGGAGGTGCTGGAAAGCCCCGCCGCGCCGGGCCGCGCCTACATAGACAAAATGCTGGAAAATCGTCGAGGTGGTGCCGCGCCCAGCCTTTCCTTCACGCGCGCCTTGCCGAAATCAGCGCCTTTTGCGTCCACCACCATGGAACGGCATGAGTTTTCCTCCCAATCCTTCATCCCCATGGAAGCGGGGCGCTGGCTGGTGCTGGTGGCGCCGCATGGGGCAGATGGCAAGCCGGATATGGAAAAGGCGCGCGCCTTTCTGGCGCGGCCTGATCAGGGGGTCACTTACGGCGCCAATGTCTGGCACCACCCTTCCACGGTTTTCGACCGCGAAGCGCGCTTTGCCGTTTTCATGTGGAAGGATGGCACTTCAGCCGATGATGAATTTGTTGAGGTGCAGCCTTTTGAGCTGCACCTCGGCTAAGGCTCAGCAGCTTTGCGGCTGCTGATTGCGGGTTTTCCAGAGCGAGACGAAAATCCCGCCGGCGATAATCAGCGCCGTGACGCCCAGTGAAATCGCGGGGTCAAGCTTGCCGACCATCTGGTTCCAGAAGATCTTGCCGCCGATGAAGACCAGCACCAGCGCCAGCGCATATTTCAGGTAGTGGAAGCGATGCACCATGGCAGCGAGCGCGAAATACAGCGCCCGCAGCCCCAGGATCGCCATGATATTCGCCGTATAGACAATGAAGGTATCGGTCGTGATGGCGAAGATCGCCGGCACGCTATCCACCGCGAAAATCAGATCGGCGATATTGATCACCACCAGCGCCAGGAAGAGCGGCGTCGCAAAAGCGAGCTTCTTGCCCGTGGCCGGATCCATTTGCCGGACGAAGAATTTCTGGCCATGCAGCTCATCCGTCACGCGCATATGCTTGCGCATGAAGCGCACAACGGGGTTTTTGGAGATATCCTGCTCCCCTTCCGGCACCACCAGCATCTTGATACCGGTCGCGATCAGGAAGGCGCCGAACAGATACAGCACCCAGCTATATTGCTGAACCAGCGCTGCACCCGCCGCAATCATGATGCCGCGCAGCACAATGACGCCAATGATGCCCCAGACCAGCGCACGATACTGATAGCGGCGCGGGATGGCGAAATAGCCAAAGATCAGGCTGATCACGAAGACATTGTCGATGGACAGCGCTTTTTCGATGAAGAAGCCGGTGAAATAGGCCATGCCGGCATGGACCCCGTCCGAGGTCGTGATCTCCCCATTTTCATAGGCCCACCAGATGCCGGCGCCATAGAGCATGGCGAAGGCGATGTAGAAGGCAGAGAGATAAAGGCTCTCGGCCACGCCCATTTCCTTGTCCTTGCGATTCAGGACGCCAAGGTCAAAAGCGAGCAAGAGAACCACGATGAGCAAAAAGCCCTTCCACATCCAGAAGGGCTTGCCCATCCATTCGGCAGCCAGGAATTCCATCCCCAAACCTCATCCATAACGCGCGGATCAGCCATAGGGGGGCCGAGACCGCGCAGGGTTGCACGATCCGACATCACGGCAGGCCGCCATAGGGGCGGCCCCCGTCAGAGGGGCCCGGATTGGGGGGACATGGTGAAAGCCGGAATGGTTTTCAACCCCCATTGCGGCGGGCCTTGCGAGAAACCATTTGGGGGTTTGCGCGGCAACCCCTTGGCGATTAGGTTGCCGGCATGTCATAGGGTCCGAAGCACCGCCTCGGCGGGGCTTCCAACTGGGAATTGAGGCGTCGCAATGGGTTCCTTCAGCATCTGGCATTGGCTTGTGGTTCTGCTGGTCATTCTGCTGCTTTTCGGCAGCGGCAAGATCAGCGGGCTGATGGGCGATCTGGCCAAGGGCATCAAGTCCTTCAAGCAGAATATCAAGGAAGAACAACCGGATGCCTCCATGGAGGCGCAGGCCCAGGGGCAGTCCCAGCCGGCCGGCAGCATCCAGGGTCCGGCGGCTTCTTCCACAGCGCAGACAGCCTCTGCGCAAACCACGCCGCCCCGCCCGGGCGCCTGATGGCCACACCCGCCCCCATTGCGGGGTGGGTGCCAAATCGCCGCCTGCCTGTGCCCATTTGGCAAAGGCAGGGGCCAATCAGACTATTCAGGCTGCCGGGCCAAGTTTAGAACGCAAACGCCGCTTTCACCGCGTGGAGGGCCCGCGCCATGCTATCAACCTGGACTGTTGAGGATGGCCGTTGTCGCCTCCGCGAAGGCGCCATTTCCGACATTACCGCCGCCCTTCCGGAATCCGCGCGCGAAAGCGCGGCTGAAGTCGCGGCATCTGAAAATCTGCGCCACGCCGTCTGGATTGACCTGCTGAACCCGACACCGGCGGAAGAGCGCGCGGTGCAGCACGCCCTTTCGCTCGAAATCCCGACGCGGGAGGAAATGCAGGAAATCGAAAGCTCATCCCGTCTTTATCGTGAAGATGAGGCGCTGTTCCTGACGGCGAATTTTCTCTACGGCGTTGATTCGGGGGATTACGGTTCCACCCCAATCAGCTTTGTCCTGACCAATAGCACGCTGGTGACGGTGCGTTACGCCACGCCGCGCGCCTTCACGGTATTTGGTGCGCGCGCGCAGCGCCACCCAACCCTGCTTCATTCGCCCGATGCCGTGATGCTGCATTTGTTCGAACAGGTGGTGGATCGCCTGGCCGATATTCTGGAAAAAGTCGGCGCCGATATGGATAAGGCGAGCCAATCAACCTTTCGCAGCTCTCAGGCTGATGTGAAAATGCATCGGCGTAATGACAAGCTGAAGGATGCGCTGTTCACCTTGGGGCAGGTTGGGGAAGTCACCACCCGGGCATCCGAAACCCTGCTTGGCCTGTCACGCATTTTGACCTTTGTCGGGGCTGAAAAAGCAACGGCGGTGCGCAAGGAAAACCAGGCGCTGATCAAGACCCTGGTACGCGATGTGCGGTCCCTGGTGGAACATGCGAGCTTCCTCAATTCCAAGGCGCAATTCCTGCTGGATGCGGTGCTTGGCGTCTTGAATGTGGAACAGAATGCCATCATCAAGACCTTCACCGTGGCGTCAGTGGCGCTGATGCCGCCCACGTTGATTGCCAGCATTTACGGCATGAATTTCGAATTCATCCCGGAGCTGAAATTCACTTTCGGCTATCCGCTGGCGCTTGTGCTGATGATTGTTTCTGCCATTCTGCCCATTCTCTATTTCCGCCGCAAAGGCTGGCTCTAGACCCGACAAGGAAATTCTGATGTCGCAAGCAACACGTATTCCCGCTTCTGTCGCCACCTGCCGTTGGGGTGGGTTTGATGCGTCCTTCCCTCCAGTCGCGAGCATTGCCTCAGGCGAGACGGTCATTCTGGAATGCGTCTCGGGCGGGCCGGAAGTGATGCCGGGGCCGGAGAAGGGCCTGCCGTTGCATCCGGCGATTTCGGAAATCCATGCCAAGTTGCCGCGGCTTGGTGCGCATATCATCACAGGCCCCGTCGAAGTGCGCGGCGCCGAACCAGGCGATGCGCTGCGCGTGGATATCGAAAAAATCGAACTTGGTGCGGATTGGGGTTTTTGCGGTTTCCGCCCGTTGTTTGGCACACTGCCCGAAGATTTCCCCTATCGCCGCACGCTGCATATTCCGGTGAACAAGCAGGCCATGACATGCCGCCTGCCCTTCGGGCCGCAAGATGGCGGGCTTGATCTGCCATTGGCACCCTTTTTCGGCGTGATGGGTGTGGCACCGCCGCCCGATTGGGGAACGGTGAACACCAAGGAACCGCGCGCCATTGGTGGCAATCTGGACAATAAGGAATTGACCGAAGGCACTACGCTGTTCCTGCCCATTTTCAACAAGGGTGCCTTGTTCTCAGCCGGTGATGGCCATGGCGTGCAAGGCGATGGCGAGGTCTGCATCAATGCACTTGAAATCTGCCTGACCGGCCATTTCAAGCTTTCCGTGGTGAAGGGCGGCGGCGCCAAGGACCCGGTGCTGAAATTCCCCCGCGCGGAGACCAAGACCCATTTCATCACCATGGGCATGAATGAGGATTTGGATCTGGCGATGAAGCAGGCGCTGCGTGAGATGATCGCCTTCATCTGTTCGCGGACCAATCTTTCGGATGCTGATGCCTATCAATTCTGCTCACTCGCGGTGGATTTCCGCGTCACGCAAACGGTGAATGGCGAAAAGGGCGTGCATGGCATGCTGAAGAAGGGGCTTTTGTTCTGATGGCGCTTGATCCGCCGAAACCGCTTTGCGGTGCGGCGGATTGCCCATAAGCTGCCCCGGTCACGCCGCCCGCCGGGGCACAAGATTCGGCACGAGCGCCGCACCCAAAGGCGTGACGCGTGAGGGAGGATCAGGGCATGAGCCAAGCCGCTTTCAAAGCCGCGCGGGATTTCCTGCTGGCGCAGCGTGGCGATTACGCCACGGCCTATCGCGATTTCCGCTGGCCGGTGTTGGATCATTTCAACTGGGCGCTGGATTGGTTTGACGCTGAATTGGCGCAAGGCGCGCATGGCACCCGCCCCGCACTCCGCATCGTTGGCGATGGTGCGGCGGAACGCAGCTTTGCCGAGCTTTCGGCGGCGTCCAACCGCGTGGCCAATGGGCTCCGCGCGCTGGGCGTGAAGCGCGGCGATCGCATTCTGCTCATGCTTGGCAATGTCGTGCCGCTGTGGGAAGTGATGCTGGCGGCGATAAAATTAGGCGCGGTAGTGATCCCCGCGACCACGCTGCTCGCCGGCGATGATTTGAAGGACCGTTTTACCCGCGGGCGCGCGCGCTTTGTTGTGGCGAATGCTGGCGATGCGCCGAAATTCGAAGGGCTGGCAGCGGGTGTGACGCGCATCGCGATTGGTGCGGCACCGGCGGGTTGGATCGCTTATGAAACGCTGCATCAGGGTGCGGCCAGCTTCACGCCCGATGGGCCGACCAAGGCCAGCGATCCGATGTTGCTTTACTTTACGTCAGGCACCACGGCCAAGCCAAAGCTTGTTCTGCACAGTCATCAATCCTATCCGGTGGGGCATCTTTCCACCATGTTCGTGCTGGGTTTGCAGCCAGGCGATATGCATTTGAACATTTCCTCACCAGGCTGGGCGAAACACGCCTGGTCCTGCCTTTTCGCGCCCTGGATTGCTGGCGCGGCGGTGTTCATCGCCAATCAGCCGCGTTTCAATGCGCGCGGCATGCTGGATGCGATTGCAGCCAATGGTGTCACCACGCTCTGCGCCCCGCCCACGGTCTGGCGCATGTTCGTGCAGGAAGACATGAAATCCATCCGCACGTCACTCCGCGAAGTGGCCGGTGCAGGGGAACCGCTCAACCCCGAAATCATCGAACAGGTGCGCGATGCCTGGGGCCTCACGATCCGCGACTTCTTCGGCCAGACGGAAACCACGGCGCAGATCGGCAATCCGCCGGGGATGCCCTTGAAGGAAGGCTCCATGGGCAAGCCGCTGCCGGGCTATCGGATTGTGCTGCTCGACCCCGATGACAAGCCGGCTGAGGAAGGGGAGGTCTGCATCGCGCTCAACCCCGCGCCGACCGGGCTGATGATGGGCTATCAGGCCGATGATGGCAGCACCCTGCCGGCGGGCGAGGCGTTTTATCGCACTGGTGACGTCGCCAATCGGGATCAGGATGGCTACCTGACCTATGTCGGGCGGGCGGATGATGTGTTCAAAGCCTCCGACTATCGGATTTCGCCTTTTGAACTGGAAAGCGTGCTGATTGAGCATGAGGCCGTGGCGGAAGCCGCGGTGGTGCCGGCGCCGGATGCCATGCGCATGGCGGTGCCCAAGGCTTTCATTGCGCTGGCACCCGGGGCGGCGGCGAACCCGGCCACCATGCTGGCAATCTTCCAGCATCTGCGCGGGCGGCTTTCCGCCTTCAAGCGCGTGCGGCGCCTGGAAGTCTATGAGCTGCCCAAGACGATTTCCGGCAAGATCCGCCGCGTGGAGCTCCGCCAATTGGAGGAAAAGCGCTTCGCCGCCGGCACCAGGCCCGAAGGCGAGTATCGGGAGGAGGATTTTCCGGAACTCCGCCAGGGTTGACCCAGGCCCCGCTTGCCCCCGCGCGCCAGTGGGTGTTTGTATCCGCCAAGAGCCTTAGTTGGATCGCATTTTCCGAGCCGCCAAGTAATGCTACTTGGCTTGAAAATGCTCAGCGCCCGGAGATACCCCGATGAATGAAATCAATGTCCCGCGCCCGAATAATCTGGACGCGTTCTGGATGCCCTATTCGGACAATAAGTATTTCAAGGACCGCCCGCGCATGCTCGCCCGCGCTGAGGGCATGCATTACTACACGCCTGAAGGGCGGGAGATTCTGGACGGTACCTCCGGCCTTTGGTGCTGCAACGCCGGGCATGGCCGGCGGGAGATTGTGGAGGCGATTCAAAAGCAGGCGGCGATCATGGATTTCGCGCCCGCCTTCCAGCTTGGCCACCCGATTGCCTTTGAAGCCGCCGCCCGCGTGGCCGACATGACGCCGGAGGGGTTGGACCGCGTCTTCTTCACCAATTCCGGCAGCGAGGCCGCGGATACGGCGCTGAAGATCGCGCTCGCCTATCATAAGGCGCGGGGCGAAAGCTCTCGCGTGCGGTTGATCGGGCGCGAACGCGGCTATCATGGCGTGGGTTTCGGCGGCATGTCGGTGGGCGGCATTGGGCCCAATCGCAAGCAATTCGGCGCCCTGCTGCCTTATGTGGACCATCTGCCGCATACGCATTTGCCGGCCAAGAACGCCTATTGCCGGGGTGAACCGCCGCATGGCGCCGAATTGGCTGATGTGCTGGAAAACCTGGTGGCTTTGCATGGTGCCGAGACCATTGCCGCTGTCATGGTGGAACCGGTGGCGGGGTCAACCGGTGTGCTGGTGCCGCCGGTGGGCTACCTCAAGCGGCTCCGCGATATCTGCACCAAGCATGGCATTCTGCTGATTTTTGATGAGGTGATCACTGGCTTCGGCCGGCTTGGCGCCAATTTCGGCGCGGAACGCCTGGGTGTGACGCCCGATATCATGACCATGGCCAAGGGGCTGACAAACGCCGCCGTGCCCATGGGCGCGGTGGCCGTGAAGAACG
>JBIKWX010000168.1:0-7732 GCA_044356095.1 Roseomonas sp. | reverse complement strand
TTCGGCTTTCATGCGCCGCTGATGAAATCCGCTGCCGCGCAAGGCAGTGCAGGCGTGCCCGAGATCAATGTCTGGGTCGTGGTGCGGCCTGATGACACAGTGGTCATCCGTATCGCGCGTTCGGAAATGGGACAAGGCACGCTGACGGGCCTCGCGCAATTGGTTGCTGAGGAATTGGAATGCAATTGGTCCAAGGTGACCACGGAATATCCAACGCCGGGCCAGAACCTCGCGCGCAATCGCGCCTGGGGGAATATGTCCACCGGTGGCAGCCGCGGTATTCGCGACAGCCATGATTATGTGCGCAAGGGTGGCGCGGCGGCGCGGATGATGCTGGTGCAGGCGGCGGCCAATGGTTGGGGCGTGCCGGTTGGTGAATGCAGCGCGGCCAATAGCATGATTACGCATGGCCCAAGCGGGCGCAGCACCAGCTTTGGCGCAGTGGCGGAAGCGGCGGCGCGCCTGACCCCGCCCACCGATATTCCGCTGAAGGATCCGAGGAATTGGAAGATTGCCGGCAAATCCATCGCGCGGCTGGATACGGCGGAAAAGCTGAATGGCAGCCAGGTCTATGGCATGGATTTGCGCCTGCCCGGCATGCTGAATGCCGCGATCCATGCCTGCCCGGTTTTTGGCGGCAAGATCGGCGCCATTGACAGCAAGGCGGCGGAAGCCATGCCCGGCGTGAAGCATGTGCTGCGCGTGGGTGACAATGCCGTGGCGGTGGTCGCTGATACCTGGTGGCGCGCCAAGAAAGCGCTGGATGCGGTGAAGATCACCTGGGATGAGGGGCAGCATGCCAGCGCATCCTCCGCTGCCTTTGCCGAGGTCATCAAGGCAGGGCTGGATGCGCCGGAAGCGGCGGTCGGCAATCGCAATGGCGATGCGCGTGCTGCACTTGCGGGCGCGGCCAAGCGCATTGAAGCGGTTTATGGCTATCCGCATCAGAACCATGCCTGCATGGAGACGATGAACGCGACAGCGCTTTGGACGCCAGAGCGTTGCGAGGTTTGGACGCCAACACAGAATGGTGAAGCGGCACTCGCTGCAACTGCTGAAGCCGCCGGCCTGCCGCCGGCGCGGTGTGAGGTGCATAAGATTCACCTCGGCGGCGGCTTTGGGCGGCGCGGCGCGGTGCATGATTGGGTGCGCCAGGCGGTTGCGATTGCCAAGCAGGTTCCGGGCACGCCGATCAAAATGATCTGGTCGCGTGAAGAGGATATGCTGCAAGGCCGCTTCCACCCGGTGACCATGTGCAAGCTGCAAGGTGGCTTGGATGCGCAGGGTAATCTGGTTGGCCTACATATGCGGATTTCCGGCCAATCCATCGTCGCCGGCATTTTCCCGCAAAACATCCGTGATGGGCGCGACCCGGTGGCGTTTCAGGGGCTGAATGCCAGCGGCGGGGAAGCGGATATCGGCTATACCATCCCGAACCTGCTGATTGATCACGCCATGCGCAACCCGCATGTGCCGCCCGGCTTCTGGCGCGGTGTGAACCTCAATCAGAATGCGATTTATCTTGAATGCTTCATGGATGAATTGGCCCATGCGGCGGGTAAGGACCCCTTGGCGTTTCGACGTGCGCTGATGGCCAATCATCCGCGCCATTTGGCCGTGCTGAACGCGGTGGCGGAACGCGTGGGTTGGGGCAGCACTGCTGCGCCGGTGAACGGCCAGCCAGTGTTCCGGGGCCTCGCTCAGACCCATGGTTTTGGCAGCTTTGTCGCGGCCTGCGCCGAGGTTTCCGTCAGCGATAAGGGAGAGCTCAAAATCCATCGCATTGTTGCGGCCACGGATTGCGGCCATGTGGTCAACCCACAGCAGATCGAAATGCAGGTGGAAGGATCCTTTGTCTATGGGCTGTCAGCCGCGCTGCATAGCGAATGCACGGTGAAGAATGGCAGGATCGAGCAGGCGAATTTCGATACCTACCAGGTGCTGCGCATGGATGAGATGCCGAAGGTTGAGACCATCATCCTGCAATCGGGTGGCTTCTGGGGCGGTGTTGGCGAACCCACCATCGCTGTCGCTGCGCCGGCAGTGCTGAATGCGATCTTTGCCGCGACCGGCAAGCGGGTGCGGCATTTGCCGCTGAAGCATGCCGACCTCAAGCGGGCGTGAGGGGAACGCGGTTTCTGGCAAGCCTGCTACTGGCTGTGGCAATGCCCGCCATGGCCAGCGCGCAGCTGGTACTGGTGGCAGGTGATGCCGTGGTGCAATCGCTCACGGGTAGCGCGGGTGATCCAGCCCGTGGGCGTGCGATTATCGCTGATCGGCAAAAGGGTTTTTGCCTGCTCTGCCATAGCGGGCCATTCCCTGAAGAACCCCTGCAAGGCAATCTGGCGCCGAGCCTGGATGGTGCCGGCAGTCGCTGGAATGAAGGGCAGTTACGACTACGGCTGATGGATAATAAGCGCGTCAATCCGGAGAGCATCATGCCCGCCTATCATCGGATCGAGGGCCTTAATCGTGTTGGCGCCAATTGGCGGGACAGGCCGATATTGAGCGCGGCGGAGATTGAGGATGTGCTCGCCTTTCTCATGGGGCTGAAGACGGAGAAGGCGCCATGAAAATCACGCGACGCGTTTTGCTGGCGGCACCGGGGGCGCTCTTATTGCCAGCGCCAACGCGTGCGGATCGGCAAAGCCTTGCCGAAGCCTTGCGGGAATTCACCGGCCGTCAGCCGCTGCGCGAAGGGCGTGTGCGGCTTGATGTCTCGCCGCTCGTGGAAAACGGCAATGCCGTGCCGATTTCGGTTACGGTGGAAGCGCCCATGACTGCAGCCGATCACGTGCGCCGCATTGGCGTTTTCAATGAACGCAATCCGCAGCCAAATGTCATTACCGCGCAATTCGGGCCGCGTGCCGGGCGCGCTTACCTTGCGACCCATATTCGCCTCGCGACCTCTCAGGATTTGGTGGCGGTGGCGGAAATGAGTGATGGCAGTTTTTGGGCGCAGCGCGTCATGGTGGTCGTCACCCTGGCCGCCTGCGTGGAGGGGTAAGCCATGGCGCGTGTGCTGCTGCGGGTGCCGGCATCGGTGGAGAAAGGCGCGGTGATTGAACTGCGCGCCCTGATCCAGCATGTCATGGAAACCGGCTATCGCCCGAATGCCGAAGGTGTTTTGCAGCCGCGCGATATCATCTGGAATTTCACCTGCCGCTATGATGGGGAGGTTGTTTTCAACGCGACCTTATCGCCGGCCATTGCGGCCAATCCCTTCATCGCCTTCACCACCATTGCGACGCAATCCGGCCCGATCAGCTTCACCTGGGAGGGCGATAATGGCTTCGCGCAGACTGAGACGCGCCACATCACTGTGACATGAAGCGCATCATTGCCGCGCTGCTGGCCTGTTGTTCAGTGGCGGTGGCTGAGGAAAGGCGCTCAGGGCTTTTGGATATGCGCCCTGAAGCCCAGGCGATGCAGCGCGATGACAGCATGAATCCAGGCATGTTGTGGGTGCTGGATGGCGAAGCGCTGTGGGGCCGCAAGCCCAACCCTGCCGCGCAATCCTGCGCCGATTGCCATGGCGATGCCCCAAGCAGCATGCGCGGTGTTGCGGCGCGGTATCCTGCCTTTGATACGGTGCAGGGTGCAGCGATTGATCTGGCCGGGCGCATCATCCAATGCCGCGAAACACGCCAAGGCAGCGCGCCCTTGGCGCGTGAAGGCCAGGAACTTCTGGCGCTGACCAGTTATGTCGCGCATCAATCACGCGGCCTGCCGATTGCGCCGCCGGATGATGCCGGCATGCGCGCCGCACGCGCCCAGGGGCACAGCATCTACATGACGCGGCTAGGGCAGCTCGATCTGTCTTGCGCGCAATGCCATGATGACAATGCGGGCCGCAGGCTTGCCGGCAGCGTCATTCCGCAAGGCCATCCGACAGGTTATCCGATCTATCGCCTGGAATGGCAGCGTGTCGGTTCGCTGCAACGGCGCCTGCGTGGCTGCATGGTGGGCGTGCGCGCAGAGCCCTTTGCCTATGGATCGGCGGAATTCATCGCCATTGAGGCCTATTTGATGGAAAGGGCGCGCGGGATGGAAGTTGAAACACCGGGGATCAGGCCGTGATGCGCCCTTCCTTGTTTTTCACAGCAAAAATCCCCGCACCAGACCAAACACGCCGGTCGCAAACAGGATAGTCAGCGCCACCTGCCGGTAAAGCTGTTCATTGCCAATACCCTGAAAGGCACGCCCACCCACCCAGGCGCCCAGCACCATGACCGGCAGTAAAATGGCGGCACGGATCAGCGCTGTCACACCCGCAACGCCTGACGCCATGACAATCGCAATCAGCAAGAATTGCGTCAGGAAATAATAGGTCACGATATTGGCGCGGTTCACCTGCGGCGGGTCATTGCCGGAGAGCAGATAAAGCAGCACCGGCGGGCCACCGACACTGGTGGTCGCCATCATGGCACCTGAAATGGCGCCAACGAGAATGGTGGCGGGCTGGCTTCGGCGTCCCTTGTAGCGCCAACCGCTCCACATGATCACCACAAAGAAAACGATCACCGCGGAGACCGATGTGATGATCGCATTCTTGTCCACATTCGCAAGCAGCCAGACACCAAGTGGCATGGCGGCGCAGGCCGCGATGCTCATTGGCGTCAGCAGCTTCCAATCAGCCTGATGGCGCACCTGGGGAAATAATTGGAAGGAGACGATCAATTCAATCGCCACCACCGTAACCACCATATCGGCGGAGCCGAACAGCATGGCAAAAATCGGCGCCATGAGCATCGCTGAGCCGAAACCGGCAAAGCCGCGCATCAGGCCGGCCAGGAAGGTCACGCCAAGCGCGGCCCAGATATTGATGCCGTCAAAAATCAGCGCCAGATGGGCGGCGATATCGGGCACAGGATCAGGCTTGCATCATTGCGGTTGGATGCCGATGCGCTTCGCGAGCGCGCCATACATCTCACGTTCACGGCGAACACGTTCGGCAAAAACACTCCCGCCTTCAAAGGCGGGCACAATACCGGCTGGCGCCATGGCGCTGGCGACTTCGGGCATGGCGGTGACTTGCCTCAACGCCTCAGTCAGCCGCGCCACTGCGGCGGGGGGCATGGAAGCGGGGGCGGCAACGCCATACCAGGGAATGGCGAGCGCGCGTTCCAGCCCGATCTCGGCCAGCGTTGGCACATTGGGAAGGCTTGGGTTGCGGTTCTCGCCAATCGTCGCAATGCCGATCAGCTTGCCATCATTCACCGCCGGCACCGCAACCGAATCAAACAACAACTGCACGCGCCCGGCCAGCGCATCGGTGAGTGATGGTGCGGAACCACGATAGGGCACGTGTTCCAGCCTGATGCCGGTGACGTCGCCGAAAAGTTCTCCGGTCAATTGCGTGATGGTACCAGGCCCGGCGGAGCCGAAACGCAATTGCCCAGGATTGGCCTTGCCATAGGCGATCAGGCCCGCAGCATCCCGGAATGGCAGAAAAGGATGGGACGCAATGACACTATAGCCAAGCGTGATGCGCGCGACGGGGATAAAGGCCGTTGCGGGATCATAGGGCAATTGCGCCATGACATGCGGGCTGATGGTCAGAACCGCAGTTGGAAAAACCATGACCGTATGGCCATCCCGCGATTGCGCCACGGCTTGCGCGCCAATACTGCCCCCTGCCCCGCCTCGATTTTCGATCAGCACCGGCTGGCCCAGAATGCGTGAGAGTGGTTCTAGCAGCGGTCGTGCAGAGACATCCGAAGGCCCGCCTGGCGGATAGGGCACCAGCAAGGTCACTGGCCGCGTCGGCCAATCCGCTGCGCGGGCGATATGGGGCAAGCAGAGCGCGGAAGCCGCTAAGGTGCCAAAGCCACGTCTGGTGATGTTTTGCATGTGAATGACGCTCCCCGATCCTTTTGGTTGTTCAAACGAGGACCTTAGCCCAAGCGAGCAAAAACCCAAGGGCCACCAAGCGCTACCGAGGCGTGAGAATGTCGCGCCCTGGCAAAAGGAGGCAGTATAGATTTTTCAATATCTTATACCTTACAAACTCTGCAATAGCGTCACCGGAGATCAATGGGTTGCTTGAACGTTTTTCAAACTTTCGATGCGGGTTCCAGAAGGGTCGAACACGTGGCCACCCAACGAGGCGCCAATCGATAGCAGCGCTTTGCCCTTCGATACACCGCCGCTGGCTTACCGAATTCCACTGACAAGCACCACCATGGGCAGGGCCATCGCAATGCCGAAGACGATGAAAATTGTACGAAGCGGGCGGCCAAGCAGGCCGCGCAGCGGTATCTTTTTTGTGGCAGCAAGGCGGCTGCCCAAAAGGCCACGCGCGACGATGCGCTGCCGCTACCCGCCTTTGTGCAGCTCATTGAAGATTACGCCGGCTGGGCGCGGGTGTAGCCCCGGTCATGCGGGCCAATCAGCGCGATGCGCGAGACGCCGAGCGCAGAGAGCGCCACCGGGAGCGCAAGCGCAGGTGTTGTCGCCACGATGCCGGTGCGGTGCTGGATCGCGTCCGCCAGCGCGCGGTCGTGCATGAGGCCGATCACCGCCCCCTTGCCGGCGGCCAGGATAATGGCGGCGGGCCGTGCGTCGGCAAGAAGGTCAGCCGCCGCCAGCAACGCGTCCAGGTCATGCTGGTCTGGCGACGGGTCGGACGCGCCCCGCTTCGCGAAGCGGGTGAAAAGCGGGGTTATTCCGAGGCCGCGAAGTATCGCCGTCGTGACGGGCTCCACGACCGTATTGGCGGAGGGCAGCATAATGCCGAGAAGCTGGGGCGCGGAAAATTCCGGCATGTCGGCGGGAAGCGGCATCAAGCGCAGTATCGACCGCCGCGGAGCGTCTGGCAACGGCGCCGCCGCGCCGTCAGGCTGCGAGCCATGGCGGTAGTGTCGCGCCCACTGCTAAGCCCAATGATGAGCTGCCAGGGCAGCGCCGTAGCGCTGAAACGACAGGCAGCATGCGAAGCCGGGTGGGCGACGGCGCTGAACGATCTCCAGACCGCGAAGCCGGCGGAACGAGGGAGGGCAGCGTTCGATCCGGCTGCGACGGCAGGGGCAGCAAGGTCGTCGGCGCGAGCGATGCCGCGACACTCTCTCAAGATGATTTCCCATGCGGCCTGGAAATGCCGAACACCATTCTGAAGCGAGGGCACCTTGCGCCTGAGGCGATTGATCGTGCCATTTGCGCCGGTGAAGTGTTTTTGAGGCGGCTGTGGTCTATAATGGTGTGACCGGGATTGCTCGAGTGAGCGGCCCATCGCGTAGTCGCCGATCGGTGATAGAGGTTGTGGCGCGTGGCGAGCCTCGGCGGCGTTGGTCTCAGGAGGATGGCGCCCATCATTTGGCTGAGGCGATGGCGCCGAGTGCCAATGCATCGCGTGTTGCCCGCCGCTTTGGCATCAGCACGGTGCAGTTTTCTACGTAGCGCAAAGCCATGGCGCGCGCGCCGCGTCTGCACTGGGCGCGGCGGTGGCGCTTGGCAACGTGTCGGCCCTGCGCGCAACGGCGGCCGCGCTGCTGTACAACCTATCGCCACAAACGCGCCGTGTGTTCGTCTCGGCTGGCAGCGAGCTGTCCTGCGACAAGGTGGTCGTGCTGGGCGAGGCACAGGGCTGGGTGCCTGGTCTCGTCCTCGGCGTCCGACCGATGGCCGATGTGCCCGACATCGGCGCGGCGCAGGCGCTGGTGGCTATACTCGGCGGGCCAGGACGCATGCGCACAGTCTTCGCCAAGGGGGAGCCCAATACGGCCAAGCGCAT
>JBIKWX010000167.1:0-7752 GCA_044356095.1 Roseomonas sp. | reverse complement strand
CCCGATACTCCCCCACCCCTTTGACGCCCCCCTACCCTTGCCCCACAACCCGCGCCCATGACTGTTCTGGCTATCCGAGACCTCACCATTCGCCTTGGCGGGCGCGCCTTATTGGAAGGTGCTGCGCTGCAGGTGGATGATGGGCGCAAGATTGGCCTTATTGGTCGCAATGGTGCCGGCAAATCCACCTTACTCCGCGCCATTGTGGGTGAATTGCAGCCGGATGGGGGTGAGATCAGGCTCTCGGCCCGTGCGCGCATGGGCCATGTGGCGCAGGAAGCACCTGCGGGGGTGGCGAGCCTGTTGGAAGCGGTTTTGGCCGCGGATACCGAACGCGCGGCATTGCTCACGGAAGCGGATCAAGCCACCGATCCTGCGCGGGTGGCCGAAGTGCATGAAAGGTTGATTGCGATCCGCGCCGATAGTGCGCCGGCGCGTGCGGCGGCGGTGCTTTCCGGGCTTGGTTTTGATGCGGCGGCGCAGGCGCGGCCTTTGGCGGAATTTTCGGGCGGTTGGCGCATGCGTGTGGCGCTCGCGCGTGCCTTGTTTCTGGAACCGGATTTGTTGTTGTTGGACGAACCAACCAACCATCTGGATTTGGAGGCGACGCTCTGGCTGGAAGGCTGGCTCGCGCGGTTTCCGGGGGCGGCGATTGTTGTCAGCCATGATCGCGGGCTGTTGGAACGCTGCGTGGATGCCATTGCGCATCTCGATCGCGGGGGCATCACGCTCTATTCGGGGAATTTCGCGGATTTCCTGCGCATTCGGGCGGAACGCCAGGCGCAGCAGGCGGCGCAGAATGCGAAGCTGATATCGGAACGCGCGCGCATTCAGTCTTTCGTGGATCGCTTTCGCGCCAAGGCAACCAAGGCGCGCCAAGCGCAATCTCGGCTCAAGGCGCTGGAACGTATGCCGGCGGTGGAAGCGCTGGTGGAAGACACGCCCGTGCGCTTTGCCTTTCCGGCGCCTGAGGCTTTGGCGCCGCCGATCCTGTCAGTCAATCGCGCGTCAGTCGGCTATGGCGGGCCGCCGATTTTGCGCAATTTGTCGCTCAGGCTGGATCAGGAAGATCGCGTGGCGCTGCTGGGCGCCAATGGCAATGGCAAATCCACGCTGGCGAAGTTGTTGGCGGGGCGGTTGGATGTGGCGGGCGGGGAGGTGTTTCGGAATAATCGCCTGCGCGTTGGATATTTCGCGCAGCACCAGGCCGAGGAATTGGACCTCAACGGCACGCCGCTTTCGCATATGCAGGCCGCGATGCCGAAGGCGACTGAAACCGCGTGCCGCGCGCAATTGGCGCGGTTTGGGTTGGACGCGGATAGGGCGGATACAAGGGTGGCGCAGCTTTCGGGTGGGGAGAAGGCGCGGCTGTTATTGTCACTCACCACGCGCGATGCGCCGCAAATGCTGATCCTGGATGAACCGACGAACCATTTGGATATTGATGCGCGTGATGCGCTGGTGAAGGCGCTGGCGGATTTTGAAGGCGCGGTGGTGCTGATTACGCATGACCCGCATTTGGTGGAGCTGGTCGCGGATCGGCTGTGGCTGGTGGCCGATGGCACGGTGACAAGCTTTGATGGCGATCTGGATGAATATCGCGCGCTGTTGGCCGAACGTGCGCGCGGTGCCGCGCCGCGGGGCGAAGCTGGCGGGATGCGGGCAGAAGCGCGGCGCGAAAGGGCGGAAAACCGCGCTGCCTTGCAACCCCTGCGTGCACGTTTGAAGACGGTGGAGGCCGCACTGGAAAAACTGGGCAAGGAAGCCGCGCTGATCGAAAAGCGGCTTGCGGACCCCGACACCTATGCCCGCTTCAAGGCCGAAGATATCGCCTGGGCCAATACCCGCCGTGCCGCCATTGCCAAGGAAGTGGCGGGGTTGGAGGAGGAATGGCTGGAGCTTTCGGCGAAGCTGGAGGGTGAATAGCCGGGCGCCTCCGATTTACACAAAAGCGTCACGTTGCTAGGTAAGCGCGTCTCACAAGAACTTGACCCCCTGCGTGCGGAGTTCCCCCGGCATGAAGATTGTTGCCTGCAACAGCAACCGCCCCCTGGCCGAAGCTGTGGCCGCCGCTTGCGGTATAGCGCTCACCAATGCCTCCATCCGGCGCTTCGCGGATTTGGAAGTTTTTGTCGAAATTCATGAGAATGTGCGTGGTGAGGATGTGTTTGTCATCCAATCCACCTCCTACCCCGCCAATGACAATCTGATGGAATTGCTGATCACGCTGGATGCGCTGAAGCGCGGCAGCGCGCGGCGCGTGACGGCAGTGATCCCCTATTTCGGCTATGCCAGGCAGGATCGGAAATCCGGGCCGCGCACGCCGATCAGCGCGAAGCTGGTCGCGAACCTGATCACGGCGGCGGGGGCGAACCGCGTGCTGACCATGGATTTGCACGCGGCGCAGATTCAGGGGTTTTTCGATATTCCGGTGGATAATCTTTTCGCCGCACCGCTGTATTCGCGCGACATTCAGGAACGCTATGCGGGGCGGGAATTGATGATCGTCTCCCCCGATGTCGGCGGCGTGGTGCGCGCGCGCGCCATTGCGGCGCGGCTGGGTGTGGACCTTGCCATCATTGACAAGCGTCGCCCGCGTGCCGGCGTTTCCGAAGTGATGAATGTGATCGGTGAAGTGGAAGGGCGTGATTGCCTGCTGGTGGATGATATTGTCGATTCCGGCGGCACGCTTTGCAACGGGGCTGAGGCGCTGCTCAAGAATGGCGCGCGTTCGGTTGGCGTCTATGTGACGCATGGCGTTTTCTCGGGCGGTGCGGTGGCGCGGATTGGCGCGGCGCCGGTTGAAATGATGACCGTGACGGACAGTATTCAGGCGACAGAAGCGGTGCGCGTTTCGCGCAATATCCGGCAGCTTACCATTGCGCCGCTGATTGCGGAAGCGATGAAGCGGATCAGTGAAGAAAGCTCGGTTTCGTCTCTATTCAATTAAGCCCGCTTCAAATCAGCCATGGCCTGTCTGCCATCGGTACGTAAAAACAGGATTGGAAACTTTCCCCTGTTGGCTCTGCCAATCTGTTCTGATTGAGGGCTCTGGGGGCGTTGTACCACCCGCATTGCTTGACTAGGTCCCGGGCGACCCCTACCGTTCGTTAAGGTGGCGCATTTAAGCGCCTAAGCTTAGATTAGCAGTCAAGGTAGTGACCCAATGAAGCATCTGCTCCTGACGCCCTTGAAGTGGATTTGGCGCTCAATCATCGCCGTTTGGGAAGTCATCAGTGCATCAGCGCTTGTGGTTGTGATGAATGTCATTTGCTTCGGGTTGATTTTTTATACGAGCCAGGGAAGCGAAATCGCGCTGGCGATCCAGGAGCATTCTTTTATTCAAAAGCTTGGCCTTTTGGGTGCAGCCTTTCTTTGGTGCTTGATGTCTTGGTATTGGTGTAGAGTCGCCTTGAATGAGCATTTTGGCCGCCGCAGTAGTTGGGCGGCGGTCGCCACGGGCGCTCGATTACCGGCCCTGCCGCCTTCAATAGCGAGCCTCGGCCTCGAACTTGGTGAAAAGCTACCATTGAATGAGGAGCTTTGGCTGAGACGCGTCCAAGCCAGTAGTATCAATTGGTTACCACGAATTTGTGGCGTATTCCCTGTGATGGCGGCGCTTGTCTTTTCCATCACTCAGACCTCCATGGTGGGATGGACCATGGCTGCGGCTGGCGTTTATCTGCTACTGCTGATTGCCACCAATTATAGAGCTACGCTTCGCAACACGTTCCGCGTAGCTTGGCTACGGCCGTACTGGGGTGACATTTCTTTTGTAATGGCTATGGTGATCATCGGTCTTTTTCTATTCCAGACTCTCAGACTTGGTCAGTTCTTCGGCCCCATAGGCACCGTCTTCCTGTTCTTTACCGCCGTCCTTCCCCTGTTTGCTGCCTTATCCTCTTGGACAGCAAAATGGCGTTTTCCCACCGTGCTTGCTTTGCTATTGGTCATTGCGTTGGGCCACATTTTTGAGCCTAATCGCCACCACATCAGAGCTTACGACGAATCCGCCCTGCCCGAAAATCGTTTGGTGTTGGACGCTTTCTTTGGGCATAATGCCGTCGAGGAACCCGCAGCCACCAAATCTCCATCCTCTGCTTCAATACAGGCTTTGTCTCGTGATGAAGGATGTGGGCCGGTCAGGATGACCACTGCATTGGAGGCGTGGTTGCGCGCACAACTATGCACGCCTGCGGTTCGCCAGATCATCGATGCAAACGCAGGACCAATTCCTATCGTTGTGGTGACGACTGCTGGTGGGGGCATTCGCGCCGCCCTTTGGACGGCACTGATTCTGGGCGCGGTGCAAGATCAGCACCCCACTTTTACGCAACGTGTGTTTGCCATTAGCGGCGTCTCTGGCGGCGCGTTAGGCGCCACGGTATTTGCGGCTTCACAACATCCTTCATCCCGCGCACAGACAACATGCGATACTGGTACTGAAGCCCCTTTGCGCCCATGTGGTACTTTGGCAGCGGCCTACGGCGCTCTATCGCAAGATTTTCTGGGGCCGGTGGTGGCGGCGTATGCCTTTAACGATACGTTTGGCCCGCTTTTGGCTCTCGCGGGGCTTAATGTGCCCAGCCGCGCCACCATTCTTGAAAAAGCGTGGGAGGCAGCCTGCCAACAAGCCGGTTGTTATGGGCTTTCGGGTGCCTTTCATGCGGCTTTGATCCGTGATGCTCGCTGGGCGCCGGCACTCTTCCTAAATGGCACACATGTTGAAACAGGCAAGAGGATTATCACCTCTCCCTTAGTAATTACGCCGAGAAACTTTGACGATGCATTGGATTTCTTCACGCTCCATGGGCGAGAAATCCGCGTTTCTACTGCAGCGCTCAATTCGGCACGTTTTCCCTTTATTACCCCCGTTGGACGACTTGGGCGCGATGACACGCATTATGGGCACCTTGGTGATGGAGGGTATTTCGAAAATTACGGTGCTGAAACTGGCGCCGAAATCATGCGCGTTGTACGACGCTTTGCGCACCAATACGGCCGATATATTAAGCCCGTTGTGGTCGAAATTTCGTCCGACCCCGAATTGGCCCCTATTGACCTAGCGCGTAATAGCAGGGGTCAGCGTGCAGGATCAGATAAAGATTGCACTGGCGAGCAGGTTCAACTTGCGCTCGATGAACCGCTTCGCACCAAATGCCGATCGACCCAGTTCAGCGGATTTACGCAATTAACTGGCCCAGCCGCGGCCATAATGGGGTCACGTGAGGCGCGTGGAATTCAAACGGCCCGGCGCGTGTGGGGCCAGGTTGAACAGGGTGACGGAATCGCGCTGCAATTTGCGCTGTGCTCGTTTAGTGACGAGGAGCCAAATCGACCACCCTTGGGCTGGACACTAAGCCGAGAAACGCGCGAGAGAATGCGCAAGCAAGTTGCCGAAATGATGAGCGCTGACCCTAAGCTAGAGCAGTGCAAGGGAAGAGACTGCCGCCCATTGGATGAATGCAATCGGCGCAACGCTGAGGCGATGCACCGACTGCGTAAAATTCTCGATCCATCCTAGTGGTCCGATCGCCGCTGTCGGTTCCCGACAGCGGCGTGAATCGGCCCACCAAACATATGGCTAATGGTGCGCGGGGGCTCTTCGGGCAGGGGATAGGTCAGCATGAATCGCACCACTAAGTCACCGTGTTGCGAAGTTTGGTTGCCATCCTCGCCATATCGCCTTGGATTCTTTTAGGGGTTCGCGCGTTGTTTATTGGTCATGTGTCTTAAGGGCACATTCGATATATACGCCCAACCACAGCATTGACCTCGGAAAGAAATAGAGCCACAGCTTGGTGGTTCAGCATTGTTGCTTGGATCGTCAGTTTATGTTTCAGAAGGGGTTGCGATCATGAAGCTGTTTTATGCGCCGGGGGCGTGTTCCATCGGCATCCATGTGATGCTGGAAGAAATTGGCGCGCCTTATGAAGCGGTGGCGGTCAATCTGCGGGAAGGGGCGCAATTCCAGCCTGGCTTTACCTCGGTCAATCCGAAATCCAAGGTGCCGACGCTGCAGCGCGATGATGGTTCGGTGCTGACGGAATATCCGGCGATTGCCTTTTGGCTGGCGTCGCGCTTTCCCTCGGCCGGGCTGATGCCATCCGGCACGGATGCGCAGGCACAGGCCTTGGAAGCGACGGACTACTGCGTTGCCACCATGCATATGCAGGGGTTTTCGCGCATGTTCCGCCCGGCGAATTTCGCGCCGACAGAAGCGGATCATGAAGCGGTAAAGGCGCGTGGTGAGGAGATTTTCCAAAAGGGCCTTGGCGTGATGGATAAGGCGCTTGAGGGCCGCGAATGGCTGGCCGGCACCTATTCCTTCGCCGATAGCGCGCTGTTTTATGTCAGCTTCTGGTGGGCGGCGCGGCTGAACAAGGCGCTGCCCGGCAATGTCGCAGCGCATTATGCGCGCATGAATGCGAGGCCCGCCGTGCAGCGCACGATGAAGGCGGAAGGCCTCGCGTGAGCCTGAACCCGACCGCCTTCTGGTTCCTCCGCCACGGGGAGACCGATTGGAACGCCGAAGGGCGGAGCCAAGGGCATACGGATATTCCGCTGAATGCGGTCGGGCTTTCCCAGGCGCGGCGCGCAGCCTTGGCGCTGGTGGATCGCGGGATTGCGACCATCATCGCCTCACCACTCAGTCGCGCCTTGCGCACGGCGGAAATTGTGGCGGAAGCGCTGGCGCTGCCGGTCGCGACCGATGCGGGGCTGATGGAAGTGGGCTTCGGTGTCGAAGAAGGCCGGCCCATGGGCGATTGGTATGATAGCTGGATTGAAGGCAGCTTCACGCCGGAAGGCGCGGAAAGCTTTCAGGCGCTGCATGACCGCGCCGTGGCCGCCGTGAACCGCGCCACCGCCAAGCCAGGCCCTGTTTTGGTCGTGGCGCATGGTGCGCTGTTCCGTGCGCTACGCTTGGCACTTGGGCATGTGCCGAATGTGCGCACACCCAATGCCCTGCCGCTGTGGTGCGAACCACCGGCTGCGGGCAAGGTGTGGGCCATTACGCCGAGCCATTTGCCCCAGCTTGGCTGAAACCTCGTTCGGGCTTCAGCTTTTGCGGGCGCAGGTATTGATGCCCAGTAGCGGATAGGCCGGGCACCAGCCAATCAGTGCTGTGGCGATGGGAACGACCCCAATCGCCCCCCACCAGCCCAAAGGCCCAAAGGCACCGAGTGCCAATAGCACAACGCCGCCCCCAATCCTGAGCGCCCGATCAATACTGCCGATATTGCGTGTCATGATGACTCTCCTGAGATAATGACGCGATGGATTACGCCGGTTTTTGGTTGCGGCCGGCCAAAAGACCGAATAGCGCGTAGCAGCCAAGTGCGGCGCCGATGGCGCCAAAGGCGAAAATGCCAAGCACCAGCAGCCAATCAATCGGGCCGCCCAAATCCGCAAAGCCCGAATGCGTCACCGCCTGCATGATCAGCACTGCGGCAATACCCCCGCCCAGGCCGCAGATTTCCGCCCAAACCAGGCGGCGCGACAGCAAACTCCGATCACGCAGCACCACCCAAAGGAAGGCGAGGCTCGCCAAGACGGCAAGCGCAATGATTGGCCATAGGGTCCAGCCCAACATTTCCTGAAACACGGCCAGCAATGTGCCAAGGTCGAGATCTTTCATGGTGTTTCTCCCTCAAGCCCTGCCGCGCAGCATGGCAAGGTAGGTGGGCTTCAAGCCAACTTCCTTCATGATCCAGGTGATCCAAAGCTCCTCAAGCGGGGCGATGATGCCGG
>JBIKWX010000012.1:0-24620 GCA_044356095.1 Roseomonas sp. | reverse complement strand
CGCCGTCCAGCTATTGCATGTATTGAACAGATGAAACCGCCCTGTCGCCGGATAGAATAGGCTGAAGGGGTAGATGCCGCGCGCCTTCATCGCGGCCCGCCCGGCGCCGGCGCGGTCAAAACTATCGCGCAAAAACACCAGCAGCCGGGTTAGGGCTTCCGCAGTCACGGCGAAGGGCAGAATGGTGACATTGGGCCAGATGCGCGCTGGGTGATCCGGTAGCCCGGCCACATGCATGACTGCCGGCCCCGGAAAGGCTGCGCGCAAGGCCAGCCAGGCGCCGGCTTCGCGCGCCGGATAGAACTCCGCATCGCCCCAGCCGAATTCGAAAAACCGAGCATGAGGGAAATCGGCGATTTCAGGGATCACGCTTTCCGGCACATCGGCGCGGGCCAAAACAATCCCGCTATGCCAGCCATTGCTGACCACCCAAATCCGGTGCGCAGCACTGGCCGCAAAGGCCAGTGCCGGTGAAAGAAACAGCGCGCCAAGGACGGCGCGGCGCCGCATCACGCGGGCAGCAGCACGCCTTGCACAACATGCACCACGCCATTTCTCGCCATCACATTGGCGCGGATGATGCTTGCCGAAGCACCGGAAGGCGCCTGGCCTGGCCGCGCCGCCTGGATACGCGGGCTGTCAGCCGTGCCGCCCACCACGCGCACGTCAATCCCGCTCAACATGCGGACGCGCCCACCGCGTGCCTGTATATCCGCAAGGCTCAGCCGCCCGCCTGCGATCAGGCTAAGCAGCCCTTCGCGGTCACCGTTACGAATGCGCTCCGGCGCGCCGGACCAGGCAAGGTTGGTTGGCGCAAGCACGGTATAAATGCCCGGACGGTCAAACAATTCGGAAGCAAGGCCGGAACTGCGGAGCGCAGCGCGGAAGCTGGAGAGATTTGAATCACTGCCAATGACATCCATCAGCGGCGGGCCGCCTTCCGGCGCGACCTGCGCGCAGCCATTGAGCAAAAGGGCAGCACCGCCGACGGCGAATAGGGAACGACGCGACAGCATCGGCGTTTCTCCTTGGCATGGGGGGCGAATCGGCCCCGGTTTTCCTGCTCTCTTCTGGCGCCGCGCGCTGGATGGGGCAAGCCCTTTCACGCGTCACGGGGCCGGCATCAGCACAATGGTGACGGTGCGCGATGGGGGCTCGGCAGCGCGAACCGTCGGGCTGAATTGGGCGCTGCGCGCTTCTGACCGCAGCCGTTCTGCTGCAATGCCGCCGCCCGCCAAGGCATTGGTGACGGCGCGGGCGCGCTGCGCGGCCAATTGGATGGAGGTTGTGGCCCCGCCTTCCTGCCCCGCATGGCCCAGGATGCAGATTTTGCGACCTGGTTCCGCCAAGGCTGCTTCGATGGCCGCCGCCAGCGGGGAACGTGCGGCTTCCGGGATGGTGGCGCTGCCGCGCGGGAAGGGGATGGAATACACATCATCTTCCAGCTTTTCCGCGCCCACGCAGGAAAATCCCGTCGCCTGCGCAGGCACAGTCAGCGCGAAAAGCGTGACGCCAAGCACAAGCAATGCAAAGCGTTTCATGCGGGCAGCAAAATCTCCGCCGCGCGGAGCTTTTCAATCAGCGCCGCCGCATTGACGCCAGGGCAGGCCAAGGCGAGCGAGGTTTCCGTAATGCTCGGCTGGGTGATGATCCAGGCGGCGGGCTCAACTTCCTGTGCGGTAATCGCCAAGACACCCATTTCAGTGCGCAGGCCATAATCCATACCGCGGCGGACGGTTTTCACATTGGGGCGCACGCGAAAGCCGGGCGCGCTGCCGGCTTCGGTTGCCGGCGCCGCGCCGCGCGCCGCCAGCAGATCATAGCCGCCGCGTTCATACCGATACTGCACCAAGAAGTTTTCCACCGCTTGCAGGAACTTCGGATCGCGCGACCATTCGGCGATGCGCTGGCCAAGCAAGGCAGCGCGTTGCGTCAGCGCATATCTCGCCGCTGCCGATCCATCCTGCCGCGGCAGGGGCTTGCGAAACTCCGCATCATGAAAGGCGCGTTCGGTTAACAGGCCCATGAAATCCACACCCATCGGCGTATGGACGCCGTAAGCGATATGGACGGAATTGGGTGCCTCGGCCAAGGCGTCATGATACCAGCCGCGCGGCAGATAGAGCAGATCGCCCTTTTTCAAATGCGCCTTGAAGCGCAGCGCGCCCTTGGATTTTTCGTGAAATTCCTGTGGCTGGCCGCGAAAAATCGCATGCGCTACCGGCCATTCCGCACGGCCTTCCCAGATGTTCCAGGTCTTCTCCCCTTCCACCTGCACGGCCCAGACATCATGCGTGTCATAATGCGCGTGAAACGCCTTGTGACTCTGCCAGGAGATATAGACATTCGCCTGCGCCTTACCGAGGCCAGCCCCTTCCAGCGCATCGGAAACGCCCGCCAAACCTGGTGTCAGGCTATCCACATCATTCATCACCACGGAAGCACCACGCGCCACCCATTCCTGCACCTTGGCGGGGATGGGTTGCAGGGAATTGGCACCATCTCGCGACATGGCGCTTTGGCTATATTGCGCGGCAGGGATCGTGGTGCTGTCCAGCACCACCTTCAGGCTGCGTTCGGACCAAATATGCGTCATGCCGAGCAGGCTGTTGATGCCGGCCCAATCCAGCACATGGGCGAATTTCTCCGCAGCGCCAGGCAGATGCAGCGGCTGCTGATCGTAGTACTCGGCGAAGAAGCGGTCTGGCGACATGGGCGCCAGGATATCGGCCAGGGTCATGCTCATGCCGCCTTATATCAGAGGAGCCGGCGCGTGCGCGAGGGGCCGGCAGGTCCCACGGCCCCTGGCGCTAAAGGGACTAGCTCGTGTCGCCATTGATGCTGGCCGTACCCACTCACCGAATCGGGCATCGCATTGCAAGCCGCTTTCTGAAAAGAACACCAATGATCTCGCCACTAGTCTCTCCTGGGGCTGAGCTTTAGAAATCTCATCAGGCATGGGCGACGTTCAGAGACAAGTAAGAGCCGGTTATCATCGGTGAAGTCTCGCAGCTCATTTATGTGACTGGTTGAGCGGTCGAGTCTTTCCAAAATTGCAATATCGTAATGCTTGGAGGCATCATGGAGGAATTCTGTGTATCGCGCCAAGAAATCATCAATCCAGTTATGGATTTCGATAATGACTGTGCAGAACTTGAGGATGGAAAGGGTTTTTTTGACCAAAAGATCGAATTCCGCCCCTTCAATATCTACCATTACGAGAGCGCATGAAAGATCATTTTGCGACAGCTCCGCGATCGTTCTTGGATTTGCCTCTGCGAGGACTTCCAGCACCCCCTCAGAGCCGTTATTCCGCCACAGTCTCCCGATCGCATCTCGACCGCTGTCTGATCGTTCGAAACAAATTGCTTTGGGAATTCGCAGTGACTTTAACATTCCGACTGCGTAATAACCATCGGCAGCCCCAATGTCAATGAAGGTCGAAAACCGGCCTGGCTCAAGGTGCGAAAGGAAATTCAGGATTTCCAGCTCATAAAGCCCTAGGCACTGACTACCAAGATCCAAGCGGCCCCACCACGGATTTCTCTCCAGCTTCAGTCCCGTGAAGGGACCATACCGTACCGTCCCATTCAACATATCAAACACTTCCAACGAAATTCTTTCTTGCCGCTGCCGAATGGTTTCGTGGCCCCAAGCCTCACGCTCGGCCATCGAAGATCTTAGGCTCCTTTCGAGCATGGGCGTGAAATACGCAGCTTCGCTCGCAACAAAATCACTTATCTTGATCATAACACGACTCCTTCTCGGCCAGGCCACGCAATTTCTTCGCGTGAGCTCTTCGGCTACACCGTCAGCGAGTGTACGACAATTGGATCTTCTCCGAGATTGCCGTTGCCGGCGAGGGAAAGCATTTCAACCACCTTTCTAATACCGAAACGGGTTCTTGCTGCATTTTGATTGTTCCGCATCATCGGGCTGATTACCCTTCATATTTTACCGTATCGAAAGAAGAATTCCAAGCTGAATGTGCCCGCAGAGAGAACGCCATGTTCGAATGCGCCGATCAAATCTACTGAGTTGACCCGTACTGTGTCTTTGATACTGTATTGCCTCTTTTGAGAGGGAAATCATGGGAACTATTTCAGCGCTTGCATTTGTTGGCCAAAATGCGAATGGCATCCTTACTTGGTTAACACACTCGATCGCTGAGCGCGCGAGCACCTATGGTGTTTCGATGACTGTTATCGACTTTAACGATGAACACGCCGGTTCCAAGCTAAACGCTTGTCTTGCCCAGGGTCGGCCTAGTTTTTGCTTCAGCTTTCAAGGCTTTGGTATGCATTTTCGTGCCGAAGCCGGTAATCTATGGAGTACTCTAGGGGTTCCGTTTTTCTCTCTGATGGGGGACGCCCCTTTTCACTCACCAGGCCTGCACGCTAATGTCGGTGCTGGTTTGTTCCATGTCTATACCTGCGAAGACTTCCAGCAGGCTTATCGGGACATCATGAACGGTCCAAATTTTTCTCTTGTCTACCCTGGCGTCTACCCGCCCAACCCATTTGCCGACCAAACTCCATGGTACGATCGAGATCTTGAGGTCGTCTACGTCAAGACCGGAGTGGACAGCAATGCTCTTCGTGCAAAGTGGGCCGAACTCCCAAATAAAATACGTGAAGTTCTCGAAGATGCTTCCGCCGTGGCCCTTGCAGGGCAAAAGAAAACCATCGCGCATATTGTGACTGATGCTTTCGCCGCACGCACGATGCATTTTGGGGTAAATAAGGCGTTATTGCTGCGAGTCTGCTCGGAATTAGATTTTTACCTCCGCGCCGTGAGAGCCGAACGTATGTTACGGGAAGCCATGCGCCACGGTGCGCATATCTTCGGGGATTGGCCTCATATCGAGAAGGCAAAGACGCGTGCAAGATTTCACGGGACGCTTCCGGCTAACCAGCTTAATCAGCTTTATGCGCGTAGCCGCATCCTGCTCAACATCTCCCCCTCTACGTTGAATTTCGTGCATGAACGAATAGCTGCTGGCCTCATGGCAAAAGCCTTCATCATTTCTGATAAAACCCCTTTTCTTGATAAAGCACTGGCTTCCTATCCAAATTTCAAATCGGTACATATTGATAGTGCTAAATTGCCGGATGAATTTGATTCAAGGCTCGCTGATATCAGAAAAATGGGTGCAAGCCGCGATGATGGTTTTCTAGCAATGCTCGAACATGGCAGGCGTCGCAGTGAGCACGAATTTGGTGCTGATAGATTTATTCTCGAAATAATTCAAATGGCGACCGTTGATCAATTGGAAAGAAATAGCTCCTTTTGGGCGTTCCCGCGTTGAACTGCAGATTTCCAATTTTTCTTAAATCGGAGTGCCAAATATCGCAATCGTTAACGCCCTTCCACTTACGCCATTGAATGGTCGATGGTGCCCAGTCAGCAAGGAATCACCGTTTGATAGTCTTCAAATAGGAACGACGCAAACTCTCATAATCTGGCATCTCAGCGAAAGCCAATCCAACGCGTGTCGGAACTTTCGCGTCCAAGGAATCGCCATTGCGAGCAACCGGCACAATCTTGAAAACGCCTGGCAAGTCGATATCCAAGCCAAAGAACCGCTCCTTTCCCGACTGCTTGAGTGTATGACGCAAGATATAACGCCGCTCCGGTAATAAAGTTTCCACGTGTCGACCAAGAAAATATGCGGCATACTCACCGGCATAGTGATGTCCAGTGCTATACTCAATCAGCCGCGCGTATAGATCACCCGGGCACCGCCGAGTCATTTCAATGATTGCGATGTCATCTCCTGCATCAATGAACTGGGTGTGCAAAAGACCGTCGCATAAATCGAGACGGGCGGATACGGCTTCAATCGCGCCACGAAGCAGGCGCAGCTTTTTGGCGTCATAACCATCACAAAGATAGGATGTATCGACAGCAAAAGGGTTGTAGCGTGACCCTTCACGAACGATGAACGCCTGGTCAACGGCACCATCTCTCAGAAAGGCAGTATAGCTGTGCAACTCTCCTTCGACGAAGTTTTCACAGATCACCTCACCGCGCGTGCTTTGCGTCCTTGCCAGTCGCACAGCCGCATCCGCGGCATTTGTATCCGCCGCGTCGAAGATTGTGACGCCACGGCCACTAAAGCTATCCGCGGGCTTGCAGATGAATTTCCCGTACCGTGGGAGCCGCCTTACATCCACCGCGCGCGGCGCCGGAATACTCAGGTCAAGGCATAGTCGGCGGAATAGCGGCTTGTTGTTAAGGATATCATTTGTTTCTACTGAGAGGCGATAGCTCCCCTGCTGCTTCAGCCGAACAAAGCTCGCCATCGAAACATCAGTGCAGCCGGGCACAACCGCTTCGAACCCATGCACATCAACATATTGTTGGACGAGGGCAGCGTTCGCATAATCGGCACGGATCCATTTCTCCTCATGGGCGACAGCAAGAGCGTCTTCACTTCGATTTCCCATGGTCCAGACATCGCAGCCGATACCAGTGAGATATTCGTGAATGGGAACTGCACTGAAGGCTGCGTCAAGTAGCAAGACTTTCACGGCTTTTCCTCCCTGCTGACTGCTGTGAGGCTATGGAGATCCCAAGGGATGATCACGACCAATTGCGCGGAGCGAAATGGCACGGACAAGTCAGCATTCCCTGAAAACTGCCGCGATCAGGTCAAGATGGGCTTCAGTCACGGCTGAATGCAAAGGCAGACAAAGCACCTGATCCTTGGCAATTTGGGCATAAGGCCTGGCACGCTTGGAAATGATCGGCATGTTACGATAAGGTTCATAATCCGTACAAATGGGGTAGAAGTACTTTCGCGCAAAAATTTGTTTTTCGGCGAGGCGTTTTTTCACCTGGTCCCGATCGAGGCGCGACCGCGTTCGATCAATACGCACCAGAAGATATTGCTCCGACTGGGTCGTATTCTCTGCGGCCTCCTGCAGGAGAACTCCGTCCAGACCGCCCAGAATTTCCCTGTAACGTTGCCTCAGCCTGCTGCGTTTCTCGCGCTCGATTTCAAAGATATCGAGATTAAGCAGACCAATCGCAGCCTGAAGTTCATTCATCTTGCCGTTGATGCCAACTGCAACTACTTCCTCCTCATTCTTGATGCCAAAATTTCGCAGCAAATAGATGCTTTCGCGGTCTTCGACCCTGTTGGTTGTGATGAGCCCGCCTTCCAGTGTATTGAAGAGCTTGGTTGCGTGGAACGAAAAGACTGACGCATCTCCCAGAGAGGCGATAGGACGTCCATTCCAATAGGCGCCAAAGGCATGGGCTGCATCATAGATCAGCTTTAAGCCATGCAAGTTGGCCAGACGCTGCAAGGCATCATGATCACAGATGCAGCCATAAACATGCACCGCCAGGATTGCAGAAGTCCGGGGTGATATTGCCAACTCCACAGCCTCAGGATCAATCGTCAAATTATCCTTCCGGATATCAACGAAGACGGGTCGCAGATTATTCCAGGCGATCGAATGGGCGGTCGCAGCAAAAGTCATCGGGGTAGTAATGACTTCGCTTCCGGGCGGAAGATCGAAAAGCTTAAGCGCGACCAGGAGCCCTATCGTTGCATTATTGAATAACCTGGCTGTCGGCACCCTGAGAAAGGCAGCGAGACGATCTTCAAGCTCCAGACTCAATGGGCCGTGATTGGTCACATATTTTGAAGCCCAGATTTTGCTGATGTATTCATTGAGGGCGGTCTGATCCGGCAGGAGAGGTTGGCTCACATACAAGGGCGCGACCTCGGCGCCGGGCGCGCTCTCTGTGAGCATGGGCCTTTCAACCTTCATGCGTTCTGCCTTATTCAATGTGGTACCTCGACTTCAGCATGCGTCTCTACCGAGCGCCTGACCGCATCGATAATGCGCATGTTTTCGTAACCCTCCTCAGGTGGCACGAGGGGACGCACCCCATGTAGCACCACAGCCTCAAAATGGGCGAGCTGCTTGCCGAGATTGTCGGCGACTTCCCTTTTCAAGAAATGTGCCTCGAAGGGCGACCACCATGAGGGGGGATGGTTGGGCTGGTAGAATCGTGCCTTCATGATCGGAAAATCAAGGGAGCCATTGGTACCAGCAAAGTGGTAGCAAGCCGTATCGAGGGATTGCGGGTATGCTGGATTCTCGCCGGTGGTCAATTCCCAACTTCGGTCGCTCGCTGCGATGTCGGAAAGGATGAAGGTGCCAAGAGCGCCATTTTGAAAGCTGATATTAATCGCAGCCGTATCTTCGACCTCAAAACCCCGGCGCCTGTGGCTTGCGCTGGCCGAAACCGCACTTATTGGTCCACAGAGAAAGCGGAGGATACCAACCTCATGGATTAGATTGATCAGAATGGGGCCACCACCGATCTTCGCCCTCCAAGGGCCTTCTTCGAAGTACTGTTCGGGCTTTCGAAACAGCGCACTTCCCTGCATGGCAACCAATTCACCAAATTTTGGCGATTGCATGAAATTTCGTGCTTCCGTCAGCATGCTGCTATAGGCTCGGTGGTGGCCGACAAGAACAGGGACATCGTATCTTTTTGCCTCGGTGCAGATAAGGGCAGCGCTTTCGAGATCCGCAGCGAGAGGCTTTTCGACCAGCACCGGTATTCCATGCCTAATGCATGTAAGGGCTTGCGGCATGTGAAATTCATTCGGTGATGCAATGATGGCGGCGTCAAATGATATCTTGGCCATCGCTTCATCCAATGAGGAATAGAGGGGCAAGTCGCGCTCTGCTGCGAAATCCAAGTTTTCCTTGCTTGGAGGCGCAACGATACCAACCAGAAGGCTCTTCGCAGACTGCGAAAGAAGCTGCGCATGCTTCTTGCCGATCAGGCCTGGACCAGAGAGGAGCACCCTGACCCGACTGCCTGGACCAGCTTCTCCTGGGCGAAGGTTTTGATCGGATAGCATGGTCTATCTCACTACTGCAGGTACCTTAATGTCAACAAAAACTTGCGATCGGATTCTCCAGCAGGCGATTAGGTCCGGTACGCGCGTTTCCCTTCATAATGGGAACTTAGTCATGAATAATCTCCAAAGATGCGCAATGTTGCATGAAGAACTTTTCCTCGTTCATTGGTGAAACAGTATGCCCTCACCCCCCCGCGATAATCGCATCGGCAATCTTCTCCGCCGACATGAGCGTCGGGAAATTCGTATTGGCGCAGGGCACCACCGGGAAAATTGAGGCATCCACCACGCGCAAACCTTCAATCCCCTTCACGCGGCCATTGCTATCCACTACCGACATCGGATCTTCCGGCCGGCCCATGCGGCAGGAACAGGAAGCATGCCAAACGCCAATGGTTGCCTTGCGGATAAAGGCTTCGAGTGCCGCGTCATCGGTCAGCACCTGATCAATGCGGAAGCCCTCCACCACGAAGCGATCAATGAAATAGCTGCGGAGGAAAGAAGGCCCATCCAGCACCATGCTGATCATTTTGGTCAGCATACGGTTCTTGTCATTCACCACGCCAAGCTTGCGCACGCGGTCGCTATAGCTGGCGGGGAAGTGATTATCCGTGACCTTGCCCAGCTCATCACTCATCTGGATCGCGGCCACCATGCGAAAGCCGCTCATCAGACGGTCAAGATCGCGCTTGTCTGACAGAAGATTGAATTCAACAATCGGTTCATCGCGCCAATTGCTGGAAGCAAGCTTCAATTGCCCACTTTCCGAATAGGTCTTGTTGACCCAAAGCAGCATGGAAGCGACCTGTTCACCCACCGCATGCCAGGCGGATTTGCTGACCACAGCAGCAAACATATCACCCGCGGGCACGCCTTCCAGCTTGGATGAATAGCGCAGTCCAAGCAGGATATGCCGGCGCGTTTGATTATCCACCCGCGCGCCACGCTTCAGGAAGGACGATAGCGCGATGGAAGGATGATCCATCAGGCCTTGGCCCACCCCCGGCAAGGCCATGCGCACCGGAATACCCAGATCACGCAAATGCCCGACAGGGCCAATGCCCGAACGCAGCAAATGCGCGGGCGAATGAATGGCGCCGCAGGACAGAATGATCTCCCGCCCCATGAAGCGCTGTTCCTGCCCGCGCACCAAGGCGACCACGCCAACGCAGCGCTGGTCTTCGAAGATCAGTTCCTTCACTTGGGTTTCGCAGGAAATCGTCAGGTTTTCCCGCTTGCGCGTTTCGCGGTCCAGATAGCCCATGGCGGCTGAAACACGCTGTTCCTCAGCGTTCGAAATGGTGATCGGGAAATAGCCATCCTCGAAAAACCCGTTCTGGTCTTCCAAAGCCTTGAAGCCGGCGGCAGCGAAGGATTTGGCTGCGGCCTTGGCGTGGTTGTTCCATTTCTCGGGCTTGATGCGGCGCACCTTGATGCGCCCATCCTTGCCATGGAAGGGACCATCGAAATCAAGGTCATGTTCAACCTTTTTGAAATAGGGCAGCACCGCGTCCCAATTCCAGCCGGTTGCGCCGCGCGCTTCCCATTCATTGTAATCAGTGGGCGCACCGCGATTGGCCATCTGGCCATTGATCGAAGACCCGCCGCCCAAAACCCGCGCCTGTTCGTATTTGCGCAAGGGCGGGCGTTCCTGCGGGTTGTTGTGGGAGACAATCTGCGTATGCACACGCAATTCCGTCCAATGAAAGCGCGGATCGAAATAGGCCGTGCCAGGATAGCTGTCGCGGATTTCCTTGGCTTCTTCACCAGGCGGCGCATCGGGGCCGGCTTCACAGAGCAGCACCTTATGGCCGCTGCGGGCAGAGAGCCGATGCGCCAGCACGGAACCGGCGGAACCGCCGCCCACAATAATCGTATCGAACATCACGCTTCCTCTTCCAAGTATCAACCTTGCGAAATCATGCGCCCCAAGGGGCGCCCGCCACAGATATGCACATGGAAATGCGGCACTTCCTGGCCGGAATGCATGCCCATATTCATCAGCACGCGATAGCCATCGGGCTCCAAGCCCAGGCCCTTCGCCACCTGGCCCACCGCGCGCCAGAAGCCGGTGATTTCATCCGCACTCGCTTCTGCGCTGAAATCGGCGATGGAGACATATTTCCCCTTCGGGATCACCAGCACATGTACCGGCGCCTGGGGCGCGATGTCATGGAAGGCCAGCGCATGATCATCCTCATGCACCTTCTTCGCCTGAATCTCGCCACGCAGGATGCGCGCGAAGATATTGCTGTCATCATAGGGGCCAAGGCCATTGACCGGCATGGGGTTATGCCTCCCTCGTGGAAATTACCTGCCCCACCATGCCATGTGCGGCCAGGATTGGAAGCCCGCTCAGGCAGAACCGAGCCAGGCCGCCGCCGCCCGATCAGCACCACTCGGCAAGGGCGCGTCGCGATCAGCCATCCAGGCCAGGATATCGCCGGCCACCGCGGCACCGCCCAAATCGCGCAACAGCATGTGATGGCCTTCCGGGTAGAAGGCCACGCGCTGGGCGGCTCCGCTCGGCAATTGCGCCAGGGCAGCGCGAATCGGCTTGGGCGGCACCAGCTCATCCTTCGCGCCGTAAAGGATCAAAGCTGGGGCGGTGAAGCGCGGCAGGGCGGCGGTGGCGGCATCCATCAAATCAACCAGGCCGGCCACGGCATCCACCCGCGTTGCCTTGATCAATTGCGGGTCGCGGGACCAACGGCGCCAGGCGTCCAGATTATCGGTCGGGCGAAACACCGGCGCGTTGGAGGAAAGCTCCAGCCCCGGCGTCAGCGCCACCATGATATCCAGCGTCCAGCGCATGGGCCAACCCAGGCTGGCCCGCCCGCGCAAGGCCGGGGCGGAAAGCACAAGCCCATCGGCCATGGCGGCCTTGCTGCCGGCCAACACCAGCACCGCGCCCCCCATGCTTTCGCCCATCATGAAAAGCGGCAGGCCAGGATGCCGGGCGCGCATCAAACCAGCCGCGGTAATGGCATCCTGCGCCAGGGTCTCATGCCCCGGCCAAACACCGCGCGGCGCCGCGCCGCCAAAGCCGCGCTGGTCATAGGCGTAAAGCGCAACCCCGGCGGCGGTGAACCAGGGCGCGGCATCTTCCGCGAAGGACCGGCCATATTCATTCATGCCATGCAAGGCGAGCATGACGGCGCGCGGCGGGCCATCCGGTCGCCAGGCATGCAACGGCAGGCGCAGCCCATCGGCCATGACCAGCGCATCATCCAGCACGGCGGGCCTGGTCACTACCGGCCCCATGGGCGCGCGGGCCTCGGCACAGCCGGCGAGCGCCAGACCAGCCAGCAGCGCCCTCCGCCCCGTTATGACAGGCTTCATGGTCATGGCTGTCAGATAGGGTGCCGGGCAAGGCTGGTCCATCACCCCCTGGCCCGGTATGATGAGGCAAAGCTCTACTGAATGAGGACCCAGATGCGCGACCAGCAAATGACCGGCTATGGCCCGAAGCCCGTGGTGGGTGTCACGCCCGAACAGCGCGTCACGGTCCATAGCCGCAAGGTGGCTTGTGATGGGGAAGCGGCAAGCGGGCTCGGCCATCCGCGCATCTGGCTGCATATTGAAGGGCATGATGTGACCTGCCCTTATTGTTCCATCACCTATGCGCTGGCCGAAGGCGCTGGCGAGGATCATGGCCATTGAAGGGGGCACCGGCCCCGAAGCGGCGCGCCCGCATGGCAAGGCCTTGAGCGAGGCGATTGCGGGGGCCGAGGGCCTGCCGGAGACCAAGCCCGGCGAACGCCATCTGATTCTGGTGGATGGTTCGGGCTATATCTTCCGCGCCTATCACGCGCTGCCGCCAATGACGCGCCCGGATGGCACGCCGGTGAATGCGGTGTTTGGCTTTACAAACATGCTCTCCCAATTCCTGCTGCGTCATGCGGCCAGCCATATCGCGGTGGTGTTTGATGCCGGGCGGCATACGTTTCGCAATGAGATTTACGCGGCCTATAAGGCGCATCGCCCGGACCCACCGCCGGAATTGGTGCCGCAATTCGGCCTGATCCGCGATGCTACCGATGCCTTTGGCGTTGCGCGCGTGGAGCAGGAAGGTTTTGAAGCGGATGATCTGATCGCTGCCTATGCCAAGGCGTTCGAGGCAACGGGCGGGCATGTGACGATTGTGTCTTCCGACAAGGATCTGATGCAGCTGATCCGCCCCGCCGTGCAAATGCTCGATCCCATGAAGCAGAAGCCGCTGCGTGCGCCGGAGGTGATGGAAAAATTCGGTGTCGTGCCCGAAAAAGTGGTGGATGTGCAGGCGCTGGCCGGCGATGCGACGGATAATGTACCGGGCGTGCCGGGGATTGGCATCAAGACGGCGGCGCAATTGATCACTGAATATGGTGATCTTGAAACGCTGCTGGCGCGCGCGGGTGAAATCAAGCAGCCGAAGCGCCGTGAGGCGCTGTTGGAAAACGCCGAGATGGCGCGGATATCGCGCAGGCTCGTCGCGCTTGATGACAATGCGCCGCTACCGCTGGAGATTGCGGCGTTGGAAGCCAAGGCGCCGGGCGATGGCAAGCTGGAAGCCTTTCTGCGCGCGCAGGGTTTCCGTTCCATCCTGGCGCGCATGGGCTTTGGCGAGGCGAATGGCGCACCGCATCGCGCGGCAAGTCGCGCGACGCTGCCCGATGCGCCCGCAACAGAAACACCCAATGTCGCGGCGGCTTTCGGCCCCTATGATTGCGTGACGGATGAAGCCGCCTTGGCGCGCTGGGTTGCGTTGGCGCGCGAAGCGGGCGTGGTCGCGGTGGATACGGAAACCGATAGCCTGGATGCGCGCCGCGCCAATATGGTTGGGTTTTCGCTTGCCATTGCGCCAGGCCGCGCCTGTTATGTACCGATCCGCCATGGCAGCACGGGCGATATGCTGGCCGCGCCGGCGCCGGAACAGATTGCGCCAGATGTCGCTTTTGCGCTGCTGCGCCCGCTTTTCACCGATGCATCCGTGCTCAAGATTTTTCAGCACGCGAAATATGATCTGGAAGTGCTGGCGCGAGCCGAGAATGGTGGCTTTGCTGAAATAGCGCCGATTGATGACACCATGATGCTGTCCTACGCCATGGAAGCCGGGCGGCATGGGCATGGCATGGATGAGCTTTCGGTACTGCATCTGGGCCATAAACCGATCAGCTTTGATGAGGTGACCGGCACCGGCAAGGCACGCATGCTGTTCAGCGAAGTGCCTTTGGACAAGGCCACCGCTTACGCCGCCGAAGATGCGGATGTGACGCTGCGGCTTTGGCTGCTGCTCCGCCCACGTTTGCGCGCTGATGGGGCGCTGGCGAGTTACGAACAAATCGAACGCCGCATGATCCCGGTTTTGCGCGCCATGGAAGCCGCCGGCGTGAAGGTGGATGGCGCGGAATTGGCGCGGATTGGCGAAGATTTCGCCGGGCGCCTCGCAATCCTGGAAGCGGCCATTCATAAGCTTGCGGGACGTGCCTTCAATGTTGGCTCACCCAAGCAATTGGGCGAGATTCTGTTTGATGAAATGGGGCTTTCGGGCGGGCGCAAGGGCAAGACCGGTGCCTATTCCACCGATGCGGCGGTGCTGGAAGAACTCAGCGCCCAGGGTGTGGAATTGGCGGGCAAGGTGCTGGAATGGCGCCAATTGGCCAAGCTGAAATCCACCTATGTTGAGGGCCTGGCCGCGCAAATAGACCCCACCGATAAGCGCGTGCATACATCCTATCAGATGGCCATCACCTCCACCGGGCGGCTTTCTTCTACCGATCCCAATTTGCAGAATATCCCGATCCGCAGTGAAGAAGGCATGCGCATCCGCCGCGCCTTCATTGCGGAGAAAGGCCATATGCTGGTGGCCGCCGATTACAGCCAAATTGAACTGAGATTGCTCGCGCATTTGGCCGATGTGCCAAGTTTGCGCGAAGCCTTCGCCGCCGGTGAGGATATTCACGCGCGCACCGCGTCCGAAATCTTCGGCATTCCGCGTGACAAGGTGGATAAGGAAGCGCGCCGCCGCGCCAAGACGATCAATTTCGGCATCATCTATGGCATGTCGGCCTTCGGTTTGGCGACGCGGCTTGGCATTCCGCCGGGCGAAGGCCGCGCCATTATTGACGCCTATTTCGCGCAATATCCGGGCATTCGGCAGGAAATGGAGCGCTTGAAGGAAGAAGCGCGCACCCATGGTTTTGTGCGCACGCCCTTTGGCCGCAAGCTCTGGATTCCGGATATCGCGACGCGTGACCCGGTGCGCCGCGCTGGTGCGGAACGCGCTGCGATCAATGCGCCCTTCCAGGGTGGCGCGGCGGAGATCATCAAGCGCGCCATGGTGCGCCTGCCGCGCGCCTTGCGCGATGCCGGGCTGAGGGCGCGCATGCTGCTGCAAGTGCATGATGAATTGGTGTTTGAAGTGCCGGAGGCTGAGGTGGAAGCCACCAGCGCGCTTGTGCGGCACATCATGGAATCGGTTGCCACATTGCGCGTGCCGCTTTCGGTTGAAGTCGGGCAGGGCCATTCCTGGGCAGAGGCGCATTGAACATGGCATCGGGCTGGAGCACCACTGAAAAACGCACACTCGCGCAAATCTGCGCGGCGCATTTCGTCAGCCATGTGCATTTCCTGGTGCTGCCGCCGCTGTTTCCGCTGCTGCGTGAAGCGCTGGATGTTTCCTATATCGAACTCGGCCTGGCGCTGACGGTCTTCAACATCGTCTCGGCCTTCACCCAGGCGCCGATGGGCTTTGTGGTGGATCGTGTGGGGCCGCGCAAAATGCTGGCAGCGGCGCTTACCTTGGGCGGTTCTTCCTTTATCCTGCTTGGATTGTTTCCAAGCTGGCCGATGCTGATGGTGGCTTCCGCCATGGCGGGGCTTGCCAATTGCGTCTACCATCCGGCGGATTACGCGGTGCTTGGTTCGGATATCAGCGAAGGCCGCGTGGGCCGCGCCTTTTCGCTGCATACGGCTTGCGGCTATCTGGGTGGCGCGGTGACGCCGGGCTTCATGCTTGGCATTGCTTCTTACGCCGGCATGTCCTGGGCGATGATCGCGGGCGGCTTGATCGGCCCCCTGGTCGCGATACCCTTGATTTTCGCCGCACGACGCGATGCTGCCAAGCCGCGCCCGGCAAGTGCGGCGCAAAAGCCCGCGGAAGCCGGCGGCATTCGCCGCGTGTTGACGCCCGCCGTGCTGGCGATGACGCTGTTTTTCATCATGCTGGCGCTCGCCAATGGTGGCATTCACAGCTTCTCGGTCGCGGCTTGGGTGGGGCAGGGCTTGTCGCTGGAACTCGCGAGCGCGGCCTTGACGGCATATCTTTTCTCAAGCGCGGTTGGCGTGCTGGCGGGGGGCTTCATTGCCGATTGGACCAAGCGGCATGGCTTGGTTGCCACTTTCGGTTTCATCGCCGCTGCGACCATGATGTTGCTGGTCGGTAATGGTGTTTTCCTGGGCTATGCGCTGATTGGCGCCATGATGGTAACCGGCCTGCTGACCGGCATGATCATGCCATCGCGTGATATGCTGGTGCGCGCCGCCGCACCGCCGGGGCAGGCGGGGGCGGTGTTCGGCATTGTCTCCACCGGCTTCAATATCGGCGGCATGGTGGGGCCGCCCTTGTTTGGCTGGTTGCTGGAAGCGGGCGAACCGCGGCTGATATTCATCACCACCGCGGGCTTCATGCTGCTGACGGCGGTGATGGCGATTGGGCAGGAATGGCGGTTGGCACGCCGCCGTGCGGCCATGACTGCGGCGGAATGATCAGGCTTTGAAATAGGCGAGCAACGCCGAAAGCGTTACTATCGAAATCAGCGTGGAAAGCAGCACGGTCGCGCCCGAAGCACCCACGCCGGTGTCATAACGCCGCGCGAGCAGAAACGCATTGGCGCCAGTCGGTAGCGCCGATGTCACCACCGCTACCGCTGTTTCCAAAGGTGAGAGCCCAAGCGCCCAACAAGCGCCCCAAGCGAGGGCCGGCATCAGCGCGAGTTTCAGGAAACTGGCCAAGCCGACCTCGGCCCGCGCACCAGCCAGCGAAAATCCTGCAAGCGATCCGCCAAGGCAAAACAAAGCGAGTGGCGGCCCAGCGCCGCCCAGCAATTCCAGCACGCGGCGCATTGGTGCCGGCACGGGAATACCAAGCGCTTGCCAGACAAAAGCGAGGAACACCGCCATCACAATCGGGTGGCGCAACACGCCGAGCAAGGTGGCGCGCAATACACGTGACAGTGGCGCCTGGCTATGCAGCCCGATCTCCGCCACCACCGTCGCGACACTCAGCAACACCATGGAATGCAGCGCGAGGATCGCCAGCAAAATCGTCAGCCCCGCCTGCCCGAAAGCGGCTGTAATCAGCGGAATGCCGAGCATGACGGTGTTGCCGAAGCTGGCATTCAGCGCGAACAAGCCCGCCGCACCAATGCCCTGACGTAACCTGGCGCGACCCAGCCACAGCGCAATGCCATAAATCAACATGGAGGCAATGAAGAACGCAAAGGCCGCCGGCCCGCCGCCTTCATGGCCCAATGTGCCGCCATTGAACAACAGGCAAGGTGAGGCGATGGAGAAGGTGAAGAAATTCAGCCCACGAAAGCCGCCATCATCCACAAAGCGCCAGCGCGAAGCCCCGTAGCCCAGCGCAATAATGGCAAAGACCGGCAGGACAATGCCAAGAACAATACTCACGCGCCAAGCAAGCCCTTGATGAAATCAGCCATGCCTGGCTGACGCGCGCGCGTGCTGCGTGCGGCGTGCAGAATGGTGCGCGCGGCTGTGACGGTTGCGTCGAAATCCTGATTGATCAACACATGATCGAATTCATCCCAATGGGTGATTTCCTCCCGCGCGGCAGCCATGCGTTTCGTGATTTCTGCATCACTATCCTGGCCACGATTGCGCAAGCGGCGTTCCAGTTCCGCCATGCTGGGCGGCAACAGGAAAATGCTGGTGACATCAGCGGGCATGCTGGCCTTCAATTGCCGATGGCCCTGCCATTCAATATCGAACAGCACGTCGCGCCCTTCAGCCAAAGCGGCTTCAACCGGCGCACGCGGGGTGCCATAGCCGCGGCCCAGAAACATCGCGTGTTCCAACAAATCGCCGCGCGCGATCATGGCCTGATATTCTGCCATATCGCGGAAATGATAATGCACGCCATCCTGTTCACCAGGGCGCGCGGCGCGCGTGGTGACACTGACGGAAAGCGTGAGCGCCGCTTCGCTTTCCAACAACGCCCGGGAAACACTGGTCTTGCCCGCGCCGGGCGGTGCCGCAATCACCAGACAAAGGCCGCGACGCTTCATGGGCGCTTACTCCACATTTGCTGCCTGTTCGCGGAGGCGCTCAATCGCGGCTTTCAGATCAAGCCCCAAACGCGTCAGCGCAACACTGGCAGATTTGCTGCACAGCGTATTGGCTTCGCGCACGAATTCCTGCGTCAGAAATTCCAGCCGCCGGCCCACCGCGTCACCGGAAGCAAGCAGCGCACGCGCTTCGGCGATATGGGCGTTCAGCCGATCAATCTCCTCCCGCACATCCGATTTGGCGGCGAGTAGCGCCACTTCCGCCGCGAGGCGTTCTTCCGGCACGCGGCGCTCACCTTCCAAAAGGGCAGCGAGACTTTCGAGCAGGCGCGCCTTTTGCTGCGCGGGTTGATCCGCCGCCGCATCGCGGGCCAACGCCACCAAAGCCGTGATTTCATCAATCAGCACCGCCAGGATCTCGGCAAGCCGCGCGCCTTCTGCCGCGCGGGACTTCGCCAGGGCTTGCAGGGCGGTGGAAAAGCCAGCCGCCACAGCAGCGCGGCGCGCTTCTTCCGCAGCCTCGTCCAATTCCGTGGTTTCCGCGCGCAGCACACCGGGCAGTGTCAGCAGTGCCTCGGCGCGCGGTGGTGGCGCACCCGGAATGCGCGCGGCCAATTCAAGCGCCAAACGCAAAGCCTGATCCAAGGCCACAGGGTCCGGCGTCAGGCGCGGGCCTGCTTTTTCCTCCCGCATGATGTTCAGGGTGGCCGAGATATTGCCGCGCTTGAACAGCTTCCCCGCCGCATCGCGGAGCGCGGGTTCCAGCGCATCCATCCCATTGGGCAGGCGCAGCCGCAAATCGAGCCCCCGCCCATTGACGCTGCGCACTTCCCACAGGAAGGAAGCGCCGTCGGGCAGGGTGCCATCGGCACGGGCGAAACCGGTCATGGATGCAAGCTTGGCCATGCGCGGTTTTTGCGCCAGAGGAGATGTTATGCAAGCGCTTTGGCAAAATGTGCTGATTACCGGCGCCTCATCCGGCCTGGGCCGGGCCCTGGCGGAAGCCTGCGCCGCGCCTGGCGTGGTACTGCATCTTTCCGGCCGCGACGCTGGCAGGCTGGAGGAAGCCGCTGCCGCCTGCCGTAGGCGTGGGGCAGAGGTGCGGCCCGTTGTGCTCGATGTCTGCGACGCGGCGGCCATGGCAGACTGGATCGCGGGCGCCGGGCGGCTTGATCTGGTGATTGCCAATGCCGGCATTAGCGCTGGCACGGGCGGCGTGACGGAGCCCGCAGCCCAGGCGCGAAGGATTTTTGAGGTCAATGTCACCGGCGTCCTGAATACGGCGCTCCCCGCGCTTGACGTCATGGCCGCGCAACCCCCAGGCGCGGATGGGCTGCGTGGGCGGGTTGCCGTGGTGGCATCCGTCGCCGCCTTTGTCGCCGCACCGGGTGCGCCAGCCTATTGCGCGACCAAGGCTGCGGTGCAGCGCTGGGCGGAAGCCTTGGATGGGACAGAGCGGATGCGTGGCATTCGGCTGCACGCGATCTGCCCCGGCTATGTCCGCACACCCATGACCGATCGCAACAAATTTCCCATGCCGTTTTTGATGGATGCGGATGAGGCGGCGCGGCGCACGCTGGCGGGGCTGGCGCGCGGCAAGACGCGCATCGCCTATCCCTGGCCGACCTATACGCTGGCGCGCTTTGCAGGAAGTCTGCCGATTTCCTGGCGGGCGGCGATTTTCAACCGCCTGCCCGCCAAGGATGGGAATATTTAGTGGGTGTCCAGTTCACCTTTGTTCACCGGACACCCACTAAATTTTATGTTGGTCGCATTTTCCGAGTCGCCAAGTGATCCCACTTGGCTTGAAAATGCTCCAGTTCACCCATTCGGCTTCAGCATCTGCCGCAGCACCGTGCCATCGGACAGGCGATCAAAGCCTTCATTGATTTCTTCCAGCTTCACCAGACCGCTTTTGAGCTTATTCACCGGCATCTTGCCGCGCCGATAGAGCGAGAGCAGGCGCGGAATATCGCGTTCCGCGACACAGGATCCCATATAGGAACCGCGAATGCTCTTTTCTTCCGACACCAAAGATGCATGCAAATAAGACACTGACGCATTCACATTGGGCAGACCAGCGCTGATGGTGCTGCCGCCACGTGCAGTAATGGCAATGGCAAGCTGCATGGCAGGGATGGTGCCGGCGGTTTCAATCACCGTATCCACACCGCCATCGGTCGCATCACGCACCGCCGCCGCGCAATCATCATTGCCGGCAAGAAAGACATCAGTCGCCCCCCATTCCCTGGCCTGTTCCAGCTTTTTCGGGTTGGTATCAACGGCAATGATGCGATCCGCACCCGATGCCACGGCGGCGAAAAGCGCATTCATGCCAACGCCACCAAGACCGACTACGGCAACATTCTCACCTGGCTGCAAGCGGGCGGTATTGATCACGGCACCCGCGCCGGTCATGACCGCACAACCGAAAATCGCCGCGTCATCCAGCGGGATATCCTTATCAATCTTCACCGCCGAACGCCGCGCCACCACGGCAAACTGCGCGAATAATGACAAGCCGCTATTGTGGTTCACATAATTCCCATCAAGCCGCTTGATGCGCTTGGCGCCACTCACGAGGGACCCTGCCGCGCGGGCGGCATTGCCACTGGGGCAAATATTGGGCCGACCGCGCGCGCAATAGCGGCAGGTGCCGCAGGATGAAGCGAATACCGTAATCACATGATCACCGGGCTTCAGGTCCGTAACACCCGCGCCGCATTCGCGCACAATGCCCGCACCTTCATGGCCGATCACAATCGGCAGCGGGCGTGGGCGCTGATTTTCAATGGTGGAAAGATCAGAATGGCAAAGCCCGGCAGCAGCGACTTCGATCAGGATTTCACCGGGACCAGGTGGGTCAAGCTCCACCTCCTCCACTACCAAGGGGCGGGTTTTGGCATAGGGGCGCGGCAGGCCCTGTTCGAACAGAATGGCGGCTTTCATGCGCATCGGCGCTTCCTCCTGGTCACTTTATTGTTCAGCTTGCACCTGCGGCTTGCCATCCGGCAATCAGCGCATCGGCGGCGCGGTCCATATCGTCACTGCCATTATAGCCATGGAAGGAAATGCGGATGCGCCCGCGCCCATTCCAGGCCAGCACGCCGCGCCGCGCCATGCCTTCCACAATCGCGGCGGCTTTCGGGTGTTCCGCGCAAACACTCGCACCATGCCAGCGCGGATCGGGCGGCGTGGTGGAAGGAATGCCGGCATCGCGCAGCTTTGCGAGTAACCCCACCGTCAGGCGCTGCACATGGGCTTCAATTGCCTCAGGTTTATGCGCTTCCAAATAGCGCAGCGCCGAGTCCAAAACATAAAGCCCTAGATGCGATGGATTGCCGCGCGTGAAGCGCGCACCACCAGGCAGCAAGGCGGGCGTTTCAGACCAATCTGGCCGCCCCATGGAGGCGATGGAATGCCACCCCGCCGTGCTTGGCACCCAGCCTGGCTGGCGCGTGGGATTCCAATAAGCCAGCGCAACGCCCGTACAGCCCAGCAGCCATTTGTAGCAGGCGGAGAAAGCAAAATCCGCAACCTCGGCATGGATCGGCATCCAGCCCGCGCCTTGCGTGAAATCCACCACCAGCAGCGCGCCTACCTTATCGGCTGCCTTGCGCAGGGCCAGCAGATCATGCCGCGCGGCATTCAGGAAGGACACGGCACTCACGCCAATCATGCGCGTCGAGCCATCAATCGCGGCGGCGAAGCTTGCCGGATCGGCGGCCTTGGCAAAGCGCAGTGTTACCTTTGGTTGGCGTTGCAAGCTAAGCGGTGCGACGACGGAGGGATATTCATCCGGGTCCACCAGCACTGTATCGCCGGCACGCCAATCGAGGCTTTCCACCACCATGGAAACGCCCTCAGCCACTGAAGACACAAAACCGATATCGGCGGGCGGCACATGAAACAATTGCGCGGCACGGGCGCGGGCCGCTTCCATCATGGCTTCCTGGCGATGGCGCCCGGCGGGGCCATCCGATTTATCCGCCGCGTAAGCCGCAAAAGCTGCGTCATGCTGGCGCAGAAACGGCGTCTCACCGGCGGCGCAAAGATGCGCAATGCCGGGGGCGATGCGGAAATCAGCGGGGTCGAAAAGTGGCGCGCGTTTCATCAGCAGCTCTCAAATAATCGGCGCATCATCTGGGTCCAGCGCGCGCTGCACAAAGCCATCCGCAAGCGGCGCATATTCCACCCAAAGCGCGCGCAAATCCGCAAGCGGTGTGCGTGCTTTATCCACACGCAAATCCACATAAGGAAAGCTGTATTCCGCCATCACCAGCAAACTGGCCGAGGTGACATCGCCATGCTCGCCACCCGCGGCCTCACCCGCTTCAAGCCCGCGCATCAGGCGTTCTGCCAAGGGTTGATCGGGGCTGGCTTCAAAAGCAGCAGCCATGGCGGCGGCAATCCTTTCATTCGCCAGGATATTGCCAAGCGCGACCACATCCTTGCCATGCGCCACGCAAAAGGCGGGCTTCACGCGCGCGCCATGGAAATGCGCGGTACGCCCGTTGCGATCCATCACCGCGAGCTGCCGCCATTGATGATGCGGGGTGGAAGCCGCCAGCGCCGCGACCACTTCCGCAGCCGAACAACCGGAACGCAGCAGATCAAGCCCGCGCGGCCCCAGCCTGGGATCAGTGCGGTGCTGCGTCAGCACCCCGCCCAGCCCCGGCGCCACAAAGGGCACGCGCGTGCCCACCGCGATAGAGGATGTGGTGACCGCCGCCCCGAAATGCCCAGTGCGGGCGCAGCGGCCAAGCAGGGAGAATGTCATGCAGGGCTTCCTTCATGTGCCCCGACATTCAAGGCCCGATCCGCGCATGCGTCAAAGCCAAGACGCGCCGTCTGCGCGGTGATAGGCTGCGCGTGTGATGAAAGGTGATCCGCCCTGCCCGCCCTTGTGATCCTTGTCGCCTATGCCCTTTTGGTCGCGCTGCCGGTCGCGCTGGGCTGGTGGCTGGTCGGTCCTGCGCGGCCATGGGTCGAAGAAGCCTCCAGCGCCATCGCCATGATGGCGACCGCGGCGCTGTTGTTGGAGTTTCTGCTTTCTGGCCGGTTTCGCGTGATCAGTGCGGGCATTGGCATGGATCGCAGCCTGCGTTGGCATCAGATGTTTGCGCAGGTGCTGACCATCGCCGCACTGCTGCATCCGGTGTTTTACACCAGCCCCTTTGGCGCTGCCTTTCATCGCCCGGATGATCTGCATGATGCGCTCGCGTTGGGGCTGGATGCCGCTTCGCTGGTCTCTGGCGCCTTGGCCTGGCTGTTGCTGGGATTGCTGACCATCACAGCGATCCGTCGCGATGATTTGCCCTATCGGTATGAGGTTTGGCGGGTCAGCCACGGGCTTGGCGCAGCGCTATTGGCGGGCTTCGCGCTGCATCATGCCTTCTCGGCCGGGCGCTATTCGGGGGCGCCGGCGCTGATGGCCTATTGGGCGTTCCTGCTGGCCTTGGCGCTGGGCAGCCTGGCGGCGGTTTATCTGCTGCGGCCCTGGCACCTAGCGCGCCGCCCTTGGCGCATCGCGGGGCTGGAACGCGTGGGCGACCGGCTGTGGTCGCTAACGCTGGAACCGGATGGCCATGCGGGGCTTTCCTATCGCGCCGGGCAATTCGCCTGGCTGCGGCTGGATTGCTCGGCCTTTTCGGTGCGGGAGCATCCATTCTCCATCGCCTCAGCGCCCACGGATGGGAAGGCCTTGCGCTTTCTGATCAAGGAGGTTGGTGATTTCACCCGCCAGATCGGCACCCTGCCGCTGGGTGCGCGCGCCTTTGTGGATGGGCCGCATGGCGCGCTGTGCCTGGAAGGCCGGCAGGAACCCGGCATTTTCATGCTGGCTGGCGGGGCGGGGTTGGCGCCGATGCTGTCCCTGCTGCGGGACGCTGCGGCGCGCGGCGAGGCCCGCCCCATCACCCTGCTTTATGGCAATCGGCATGAGGGGCAGATCATGGCAGCGGCGGAATTGGCCGCGCTGGCCGGGCATTTGCGGCTTGATATCCGCCACGTATTGCAAGAACCCCCGCCTGGCTGGACAGGCTTCGCCGGCATGATGTCGCCCGAACTGATCCAGGCTGCGGCTGCGCAAGCCGCGCAGGGGGGCTGGGTTTTCCTGCTCTGCGGCCCCGGCCCCATGATCCGCGCCGCGCATCAGGGGTTGCATGCCCTTGGCGTGCCCCGGCGGCGCATTCTGGAGGAACGTTTTTCGGTGTTCTGAAGGGCACCCCCGCCTTAATCATGCCCGGCTTTCGCGGCATAAGATGGCGGAAGACCAATCCAGGGGAAGCGTCCTGTGCCGTTGAAGCCGCTCAAGAAAGCCGTGCTGCCCGTTGCCGGGCTTGGCACGCGTTTCCTGCCCGCCACCAAGACCATGGCGAAGGAAATGCTGCCCATCGTGGACAAGCCGCTCATTCAATACGCGGTGGAAGAAGCGC
>JBIKWX010000166.1:0-7782 GCA_044356095.1 Roseomonas sp. | reverse complement strand
GTGCTTCCTGCCGCAGGATGAGGCTTCTCGTGCGGTCGCGATCCAAAGCATTGAAGGCTACGTCACTGCCGAACGGCAGACCCTGCTTGGCTGGCGCGATGTGCCGACGACGCTGGATGGCCTCGGCAAGGCCGTGATCGCCAGCATGCCGGTGATCCGCCAGGCGATCATCGCCGCCAGCGACAGCATCAAGGACCAGGATGCTTTCGAACGTAAGATCCTGACCATCCGCAAGCAGGCGCTGAACAAGTTCCGCGAATTGGCGACCGCCAAGGGGCTGCCGGCGAGTGCTGATTTGTACATGCCGTCCTTCTCCACGCGCACCGTCGTTTATAAGGGGTTGTTGCTCGCAGGGCAGGTTGGCAGCTTCTATGATGATCTGCGCAATCCGCTGACGGAAAGTGCGCTCGCTTTGGTGCATCAGCGCTTTTCGACCAATACCTTCCCATCCTGGAAGCTGGCGCATCCTTATCGCTTCCTGGCCCACAACGGTGAAATCAATACCGTGCGCGGCAATGTGAATTGGATGTATGCCAGGCGCGGGTCCATGTCTTCGCCCTTGCTGGGGCCGGATTTGGATAAGATGTGGCCGCTGATCCCGCATGGCCAATCCGATACCGCCTGCATTGATAATGCCTTGGAAATCCTTGTGGCGGGCGGCTATTCGCTTTCGCATGCGATGATGATGCTGATCCCGGAAGCTTGGGCCGGCAATCCGCTGATGGATGCGGATCGGCGCGCTTTTTATGAATATCATGCCGCGCTGATGGAACCCTGGGATGGGCCGGCGGCGATTGCCTTCACCGATGGCCGCCAGATTGGCGCGACCTTGGATCGCAACGGGCTGCGCCCGGCGCGCTACATCATCACCAATGATGACAAGGTGGTGCTGGCATCTGAAGTGGGTGTGCTGCCGATCCCGGAAGAAAGCATTCGCCACAAATGGCGCCTGCAGCCAGGCCGCATGCTGCTGATTGATCTTGATGCCGGGCGCATCATTGATGATGCCGAAATCAAGCAGAAGCTGGCGGGCGAACACCCCTACGCCGAATGGCTGAAGAATACGCAATTCAAGCTGGAAGAATTGCCCGGCGTGCCGGCGGAAATGCCAATGGAGCGCACCCAGGACGCGAAGGGCTTGCTGCGCGATCAGCAGGCTTTCGGCTATACGCAGGAAGACCTCAATTTCTTCCTGGAACCGATGGGGCGTGAGGGCGATGACCCGGTCGGTTCCATGGGGACCGATACGCCGCTTGCGGTGCTGTCCAATAAATCCAAGCTGCTGTTTCATTACTTCAAGCAGAATTTCGCGCAGGTCACCAATCCGCCGATTGACCCGATCCGCGAGGAATTGGTGATGTCGCTGGTGTCCATGATCGGCCCGCGGCCCAATCTGCTTGGGCGGCAGGCGGGCCATCACTACCGGCTGGAAGTGGCGCAGCCGATCCTGACCAATGAGGATTTGGCGAAGATCCGCGGCATCAAGGCGCTGGCCGGCGATGCCTTCCGTACGCAGACGCTGGATGCCACCTGGCCCGCCAAGGATGGCGCGGAGGGGTTGGCACCGGCTTTGGAAAAGCTTTGTTCCGCCGCGACGGAAGCGGTGCTGGCCGGGCATAACATCCTGGTGCTGTCGGATCGTGCGGTATCCGCTGAGCGTATTGCCATTCCGTCCTTGTTGGCGACGGCGGCGGTGCATCATCATCTGATCCGGCAGGGTTTGCGGACCTCGACCGGGCTTGTGGTGGAAACCGGTGAGGCGCGGCAGGTGCATCATTTCTGCGTGCTGGCGGGCTATGGCGCGGAAGCGGTGAACCCGTATCTTGCCTTTGAAACCCTGGAGCAAATCCGCCAGCGCGTGGATATGAAGCTGAGGCCTTATGAGGTGCAGAAGAACTTCATCAAGGCGATTGGCAAGGGCGTGATGAAGGTGATGTCCAAGATGGGCATCAGCACCTATCAATCCTATTGCGGCGCGCAAATCTTCGATGCGGTTGGGCTTTCCACAATCTTTGTGGAGAAATACTTCACCGGCACCGCGACCACCATTGAAGGCGCGGGCATTGCCGAGATTGCGGCGGAAGCCGTGCAGCGCCATCAGGCGGCCTTTGGCGACAATCCGATCTATCGTGACTTGCTGGATGTGGGCGGTGATTACGCGCTGCGGCTGCGCGGCGAAGATCACGCCTGGACCCCGGAGAGTGTTTCCAATCTGCAGCACGCGGTGCGCGGCAATTCAGCCGAGCGCTACAAGGATTTCGCCAAGACCATCAATGACCAAAGCCGCCGCTTGCTAACCATTCGCGGCTTGATGGAATTCAAATTCGCCGAACAACCGATCCCACTTGAGGAAGTTGAACCGGCGAGCGAGATCGTGAAGCGCTTCGCCACTGGCGCGATGAGCTTCGGTTCGATCAGCCGTGAAGCGCATACCACACTCGCCATTGCCATGAACCGCATTGGTGGGCGTTCCAATACCGGCGAAGGCGGTGAGGAAGCGGACCGCTTCAAGCCGATGCCGAATGGCGATTCCATGCGCTCTGCGATCAAGCAGGTAGCATCTGGGCGCTTTGGCGTGACGGCAGAATATCTGGTCAATGCCGATGATATTCAGATCAAGATGGCGCAAGGGGCGAAGCCTGGTGAAGGCGGGCAGCTTCCGGGCCATAAGGTGGATAAGAACATCGCGCGCGTGCGGCATTCCACGCCTGGCGTCGGGCTGATTTCACCGCCGCCGCATCACGATATCTATTCCATCGAGGATCTGGCGCAACTCATTCACGATTTGAAGAATGTGAACAAGCGCGCGCGGATTTCCGTGAAGCTGGTGTCCGAAGTGGGGGTTGGCACGGTCGCCGCCGGCGTTTCCAAGGCGCGGGCGGATCATGTGACGATCTCGGGCTATGAGGGTGGCACGGGGGCTTCGCCCTTGACGTCACTGACGCATGCCGGTTCGCCGTGGGAGATTGGGCTTGCGGAGACGCAGCAGACCTTGGTGCTGAATGGGCTGCGTGGGCGGATTGCCGTGCAAGTGGATGGCGGCTTGCGCACCGGGCGCGATGTCGTGATCGGCGCGTTGCTGGGGGCGGATGAATTCGGCTTCGCCACCGCGCCGCTGATCGCCGCCGGCTGTGTGATGATGCGCAAATGCCATCTGAACACCTGCCCGGTTGGCATCGCGACGCAAGACCCGGTGCTGCGCGCGCGCTTCACCGGCATGCCGGAGCATGTGATCAATTACTTCTTCTTCGTCGCCGAAGAAATGCGCGAATTGATGGCCAAGCTTGGCTTCCGCACGGTGGATGCCATGGTGGGGCGCGTGGATCGGCTGAACATGCGTCCCGCGATTGACCATTGGAAGGCGAAGGGCGTGGATCTGTCCCGCATTCTTTATCAGCCGAAGCTGGTGGAAGGGGCCGCGATCCATCATTGCGAAAACCAGGATCATGGCCTGGATCACATCCTGGATATGGATTTGATCGCGGCCAGCAAGGATGCGCTGGAAAAGCAACAGCCGGTGCGGATTGAACGCAGCATCAGCAACCTCAATCGCACCACCGGGGCGATGCTGTCCGGTGAGGTGGCGAAGCTTTATGGCCATGCTGGCTTACCTGAAGATACCATCAGCATTGCCTTCAAGGGCACGGCGGGTGGCAGTTTCGGTGCCTTCCTGGCGCGTGGTGTCTCACTTGAATTGACCGGCGATGCGAATGATTATGTCGGCAAGGGTCTGTCGGGTGGGCGCATTGCGGTGAAGCCGCCGGCCAGTGTGGCACGTGATCCTGCGGTAAATATCATTGTCGGCAATACGGTGCTGTATGGGGCGATTGCGGGCGAGGCCTATTTTGAAGGTGTCGCCGGTGAGCGTTTTGCCGTGCGCAATTCCGGCGCGGTGACGGTGGTGGAAGGCTGCGGCGATCATGGCTGCGAATACATGACCGGTGGCGTGGTGGTGGTGCTGGGCGCGACGGGGCGGAATTTCGCCGCCGGCATGTCAGGCGGCATTGCCTATGTTTACGATGTGAACGGCGATTTCCGTGATATGTGCAACAAGAGCATCGTTGATCTGGAAGCGATTGGGCCTGCCGATGCCGCTGAGGATGGGCGGCCCAAGCAGCGCGCGCCATCCGCGTTCGATAATGGTATGGGCGATATGCTGCGCTTCGATGCGGAGCGTCTGCGTATTCTGGTGGAGCGGCATTTGCTGATGACCGGCAGCGCGCGGGCGCGGACTTTGCTGGAAGATTGGGATGCGGCGCTGCCGCGCTTTGTGAAGGTGATGCCGCGGGATTACCGCCGCGCCTTGCTCGACCTGAAGGCCGAGCAAGCGGGTGGTCACGCGGTTGCGGCCGAATAAGCCGCAAGGGGGAATAGCGTTATGGGTAAGGCAACCGGTTTTCTGGAATTCGAACGCGCTGATCGCGGCTATATCAAGCCGGAGGAGCGCCTCAAGAATTACAAGGAATATGTGACACCGCTGCCAGGGGCGGAGCTGACGAAGCAGGCGGCGCGCTGCATGAATTGCGGCATTCCGTATTGCCATAATGGCTGCCCCGTGAACAATATGATCCCGGATTGGAATGATCTGGTCTATCGGGATCAATGGCAGGCGGCGCTGGAAACACTCCATTCCACCAACAACTTCCCGGAATTCACTGGCCGCATTTGCCCCGCCCCGTGCGAGGCAAGCTGCACGCTGAACCTGACAGAAGCGCCGGTCACCATCAAATCCATTGAATGCGCGATTGTGGATCGCGGCTGGGAAGAAGGCTGGATCAAGCCGCAAACCCCCGCGCGCAAAACCGGCAAGCGCGTGGCGGTGGTGGGTAGCGGCCCGGCGGGGCTGGCGGCAGCGCAGCAATTGGCGCGCGCGGGCCATGCGGTGACGCTGTTTGAAAAGCAGGACCGCATTGGTGGTTTGCTCCGCTACGGCATTCCTGATTTCAAGATGGAAAAGCATTTGATGCGGTGGTGCTGTCAGGCGGCGCGGAATGGCCGCGCGAATTGGAAGTGGATGGCCGCAATCTTTCCGGCATCTATGCCGCGATGGATTACCTGACGCAGCAGAACAAGCGTGTGGCGGGTGACAGTGAAGATCGCGCTGCGCCGCGTGGCACAATCTCTGCCACGGGTAAGCATGTGGTGGTGATTGGCGGCGGTGATACGGGTGCGGATTGTATTGGCACTGCGGCGCGTCAGGGGGCCGCTTCCATTACGCAGATTGAAATCATGCCAAAGCCGCCGGAGCAGGAAGATAAGGGCCTCACCTGGCCGAATTGGCCGCATAAGCTCCGCACCGCGCCGGCGCATTATGAAGGCTGCGCGCGTGATTGGGCCGTGCTGACCAAGCAGGCAGTGGGTGAGAATGGTCGTGTGACAGCGCTTGATTGCGTGCGCGTGGAATGGGTGCATGAAGCCGGACGCATGCAGATGCGCGAAGTGGCGGGCAGCGGCTTTCAGATGAAGGCCGATCTGGTGCTATTGGCGATGGGCTTTCTGGGGCCCCGTCGCGCGGGGTTGCTGGAAACCTCAGGCGTTGCGCTTGATGCGCGCGGCAATGTGCGCGCGGATATGGAAGCCTATCAGACATCCGTGCCGAAGGTGTTCGCCGCGGGCGATATGCGGCGCGGGCAATCGCTGGTGGTTTGGGCCATTCGCGAAGGTCGGCAATGCGCGCGCGCCGTGGATGAATTCCTGATGGGGGCGAGCACGCTGCCAAGGTAGCGTGCTTCAGGGTCAGGCATGCGCTGCGCAATATTGCGCGTTTTGGCGGCATGTTGCGCTCGGTCATCCGGTTTTCAGCGCATGAGGCGCGACTTCGCTGTTGCGCCTTTCACTCTCGGGCTTATGTGAAGCGCCAAGGCGGAAACCGCCGCTTCACATAATCAATCAAGCCCGGGATGCATGAAATGAACCGTCGTAGCCTTTTGACCGCTGCCTCTACGCTTGCGCTGCCGATGCTGCTGCCCTCCGGCAGCTTTGCCCAGGCGGCCTTCCCCAATCGCCCCATTCGCGTGGTCAGCCCCTTTTCGGCGGGCGGCACTTCGGATGGTGTGGTGCGGCTGCTATCGCCCACGTTGGAACGCGTCTTGGGCCAGCCGGTGGTGCTGGATAATCGCCCTGGCGCGGGCGGCACGGTGGGCACGGCGCATATCGCGGGCGAACGTCCGGATGGTTATTCGCTCGTGCTCGCCAATGCCGGCCCCATGGCGATTGCGCAAACGCTGTTCCCGAACCTTGCCTATGATGTGCGGCGCAGCTTTTCCTATGTGATGCTGGTCGGCGGCGCGCCCATGGTGGTTGGCGTGCGGCCCAATGGCCCGATTCAGAACATGGCGGATTACCTGGCCGCCGCGCGTGTGCAGCCCGAGGCGATGAGCTATGGCAGCGCCGGTATTGGTTCGGTTGGGCATCTTTCCGGCATGCTTTGGGCGCGCGAAGCCGGTGTGCAGCTGATGCATGTGCCCTTCCGCGGCGGCGGGGAAGCGGAACAGCAGGTTTTGGGCGGCAGCCTGGGATCGCTTTGGAATACGCTTGGCGCGCATGCCGGCAGTGTGCGTGGTGGTTCGCTGAAAGCCATTGCGGTCACGAGCGGCGAGCGTATGTCTACCTTCCCCGATGTGCCAACGATTGTGGAAGCGGGCTTCCCGGGTGCGACCGCGATCAATTGGTTTGTGCTGGCTGGCCCCGCCGGCATGCCTGAGGCTGTGGTGACGCGTATTCGCGAAGCCTTCATCACCGCCATCAATGAACTTGGCATGAAGGAACGCATTGCGGGGCTTGGCGTGCTGACCATGAATGATAATGGACCGGCCGATGTGCAGGCCTTTGTCTCGCGCGAGGCGGAGCGTTGGGCGCCGGTGGTGCGCGCGAGTGGCGCGACACCGGGGTAAGTCGCCCTCAGCTGTGCCTAAAGCAAATCACGTTCAGATGGAAAATCTGAACGTGTGAAGATGCTCGAAAAACAACGAGGCAGAGCGGGTGGCGTGAACACATGTGAACGCAACACGCTCTATCCTATGAGAGACCGCGGCTCATTGGGTTGCGGTCTTTTGTCTTCGGGCGCTGGATTAGCCAGAAGAAAGCGCCCGGAAATCATTTACCTCACGGACAAGTCTGGCGGGGGGCTTGGCCCCCGCGCCACATTTCAGCCGGCGGCCTGTTCGGTCGCCGCCATTTCCGCAGCAAGCTCCGCTTCCAGGCTTTCGGCCTGGGCAGCAGCGGCCGCGCTTTCACCACGCGCCTGCTTTTCAGCCTCTTCGCGGCTACGCGCCACATTCACCACCACCGGGATTTGCACTTCGGGGTGGAGTTCCACCTGCACGGTGCTCACGCCAACGGCCTTGATGGGCTCACCCAGCAGCACCTGCTCACGCGTGACGGTCAGGCCGCCTTCGGTGCAGGCAATGGCGATATCGCGCGCCACCACGGAACCATAAAGGCTGCCGCTTTCACCCGCCTGGCGGATGATGATCACGGAAAGCCCGGCCACGCGTTCGGCCACACGCTCGGCCTCACTGCGGCGCTTGATGTTATCCGCTTCAAGCTGGGCGCGTTCGCGTTCGAAGCGTTCCAGGTTGGATTTGCTGGCGCGGATCGCCTTGCCGGTGGGCAGCAAGTAATTGCGCGCATAGCCAGGGCGCACCTTCACGCGCTCACCCATTTGGCCAAGCTTGTCCACGCGCTGCATCAGGATCAGGTCAATCATGTCATGCCTCCGGGCGGCTGGTTGCGCCGCCCCCATTGTTCGAAAATGCCGAAGGCCGTCACCGCGATTGCGGC
>JBIKWX010000165.1:0-7792 GCA_044356095.1 Roseomonas sp. | reverse complement strand
ACCGGCGGCCACCAGACCTCGTCAATATGGTCCAGCACCACATGCGGGAAATCGAGCCGCAATTCAGTCACCGGGCGGCCGACATCGCAGGTGAAGGCGTAGCGTTCGCGCACGGTTGGCGTCACGGTCAGCGGCAGGTTCAGGCGCCGCGCGACTGGCAGGGCGGTCTGCAAAGCCCGCGTATAGGGGGAGACGATGATGCGCCGGATGCCCTCATGCGCCAGCGCTTCGGCGGCTTCATCGGCCTGGGTCTGGCCAAGCGGTGTCAGCTTGGGGTCAATAATGCCAGGGTCTTTGCGGGTTTGCGTGAAAAGCAGGTTGAATTCGCTTTGCCCATGCCGAAGCAGAATCACGGGTGTCCCCCCTTGTTTGATCCCAGTTTGTCTAGAGCAGATCACGTTCAGATGGAATCATCTGAACGTGTGAAGATGCTCGAAAAACAGCGAGGTAGAGCGGGTGGCGTGAACGCATGTGAACGCAATGCGCTCGAGCGAGGCTCCGGCAGCCCCGCAACCAGCCTTGTATTTGGGCAATCAGCGCCCTGCGCCTGGCTAATTCATTCCTTGTTCCACCCAATCCAAGCGTTGCCCTTGGGCGGTCGAGACCCTAGATTAGGGGCTAAGGAGCAAAAACATGGGTGGCTTGCCGATAGATCTGATCCTCTTTGCCATGGTCGCGGCGTTTTTGGTGCTGCGCCTGCGGAGCGTGCTTGGCCGCCGGACGGGGTTTGAACGTCAGGCGCAGCCCGAAGCCGCGCCGGTGCCTGCGCGCGGCCCAGCGACTGAGGTGGATATCGGCCCCAAACCGTCCCAGGGCGGTGCGCGGCGTGCCATTCCTGACCCAAACAGCCCAGCCGGTGAAGCGCTGATGCAAATCCAAAAGCGCGACCGCGGTTTCGATCCGAACCGCTTTCTGGACGGCGCTGAAACCGCCTTTGGCATGATTGTCGAAGCCTTTGCCCGTGGTGATCGCGCCACCTTGAAGCCGCTTTTGTCCGAGGAAGCCTATGCCGGCTTCGATCAAGCGATCGCGGCGCGTGAGGCTGCTGGCGAAACCCAGCGCACGGAACTCCGCAGTGTCGAGGAAAGCGGCATTGAGGCCGCCGAGCTGCGCGGCAGTGTTGCTGAAATCACCGTGCGTCTGGTGACGGATCAGATCAATCTGGTGCAGGCGCGGGATGGCTCGATTGTTTCGGGTGCCGAGGCGGTGACGGAAATGACCGATGTCTGGACCTTCCAGCGTGACCTCAATAGCGCCGACCCGACCTGGCGCCTGGTGGGCAGCACTGCTGCCTGATGCGGCGACAGTCATGGCGGGGGCCGGGGTGGTGATGTTGCCCCGGCTTGGTCCGCCATGACGCAGCACCTTGCTTACATAGATTTTCTCCCCCGGCTGCCGCTTTGGCTGCTGGCGGTATTCGCGCTGATTGCGCTGATTTTCCTGGCCTATGGCGTCTATCAGCGCGCGCGCGGCATTTGGTGGCGGGCGCTGGCTGCGGTGATTCTGCTGGGCGCACTCGGCAATCCGCGCCTGCTCCGCGAAGAACGCGAAACCCGGCCTGATATCGCAATCCTTGCCGTTGATCGCAGCGACAGCACTGGCATTACGGATCGTGCCGAACGCATTGCCGCCGCGCGCGTAGCGCTGGAAGCGCGCGCCGCACGATTGCCGGCGCTGGATTTACGGGTAATTGAGGTACCGGAAGCCGGCCAGCGCGGCACGGCGCTATTTTCGGCACTTGGCGCTGCCTTGGCCGATGTGCCGCGCGCGCGGCTGGCGGGGGTGATCGCGCTCACGGACGGCCAGGTGCATGACGCGCCGCCACTGCTGCCCTTTGACGCACCGTTTCACGTGCTGCTGCCGGGACGCGCCGGCGAAATTGATCGGCGCCTGCGCCTAGTCTCGGCCCCCGGCTTTGGCATTGTCGGCCAGCAGGTGGAATTGCGCGTGGTGATTGAGGATTTGGGCGCAGCCGCCGGCGGCAATGCTGGGCTGATCATCCGCCGCGATGGTGGCGCGCCGCGGCGTGAGGAAATCCCGATCGGGCGTGAGCATGCGATTTCCGTCCCCATCGCGCGTGGCGGCCCTTTGGTGATTGAACTTGAAGCGGAGCCCCGCGCCGGCGAGGTCAGTGCACTCAATAATCGTCAGGTGGTCACGGTGAATGGTGTGCGGGATCGGCTGCGTGTGCTGCTGGTTTCCGGTGAGCCCCATGCCGGCGAACGCGCCTGGCGGCGCTTGCTGAAGGCTGATCCCAATGTGGATTTGGTGCATTTCACCATCCTCCGCCCGCCGGAGAAGGATGATCTGACGCCGCTCAATGAATTGGCGCTGATCGCCTTCCCGGTGCGGGAATTGTTTCAGGTGAAGCTGCGCGAATTTGACCTGATTGTCTTTGACCGCTTCACCAATCGCGGCCTGCTGCCGCCGGCCTATATGCGCAATATCGCCGATCACGTGCGCGCGGGTGGTGCACTGTTGATGAGTGTCGGGCCGGAATTCGCGGGGCCGGCATCCTTGGCCTTCACGCCGCTGTCGCAGGTTTTGCCTGCGCGCCCAATCGGTCGCGGTGCGGGGGTGGAGGAAGGGCCGTTTCGTCCGCGCATCAGCACGCTGGGCGCGCGCCATCCGGTGACCGAGGCGCTGTCGGGCGCCAATAGTGCCGCGTCAGAAGCAAGTTGGGGTCGCTGGTATCGCTGGCTGCGTGGTGAGGCGCGTGGCGGCATGGCGGTGATGGAAAGCCCGGAAGGTTCGCCCTTGCTCGTGCTGGATCGCGTTGGTGAGGGGCGCGTCGCTTTGCTGATGTCAGATCATATCTGGCTATGGGGGCGCGGGCATGATGGCGGCGGCCCGCAGGAGGAATTGCTGCGCCGCATCGCCCATTGGCTGATGCGCGAAACCACTTTGGAAGAAGAAGATTTGACGGCGCGGATTGATGCCGGGCGGATGGCGATTGCGCGCCGCAGCCTGGAAGCCGCACCGCCGCCCGAAGTGACCATCACCGCGCCTGATGGCACGCGCAGCACGGTTCGGCTGGAAGAAGCGGGCGGCGGACGCGCGATTGCCGATGTTGCGGCGCGCATGCCGGGCGTTTGGCAGGTGGGGGATGGCAAGCGCGTGGCATTCGCTGCTGCTGCGGTCGCCAATCCTTTGGAGATCGCTGATCTGCGCGCCGATGGTGAAAAGCTGCGCCCGCTGGTGCAAGGCCGTGGCGCGATCCGTTGGCTGGGCCAGGATGCGGCGCCGGCGCTGCCGGAATTGCGCATGGTGCCGCCAGGGCGAGAGGCGTCAGGGGCGGGCTGGATTGGCCTCAGGCGCAATGCCGATCACAGCGTGATCAGCATCTCCGCCTTGCCGTTGCTGCCACCTTGGTTGGCGCTCTTGTTGCTACTTGGCACCGTCGTGTTGGCCTGGCGGCAAGAAGGGCGCTGAAGTGGGGCGGCACCCTTCAACGCGCTACCCTACCGCGCGGACGCAAGCCGCATCGCGGAAGGTGCTGGCAATTCAATCTCGATCTCCAGCGTGGACATATCCCCGCCGCGATCCAGATTGACATTCACCTTGCTCGGGTCAATCGCGACATAGCGTGCAACCACGGCCACCAATTCCTGCTGCAATTTGGGCAGGAAATCTTCGCGGTTGCGGCCAATGCGCTCATGCGCCAGCACAATTTGCAACCTTTCCTTGGCGGCGGCGGCGCTTTCATCCTTGCGCCGGCCACGGAAGAAATCGAGCCAGGACATCACGCGGCCCTCCCACCAAACAAGCGCCGGAACAGGCCCTTGCGCTCGGCTTCCAGGAAGCGATGCGGCACATCTTCACCCAGGAAGCGTGAAACCGCATCCGTATAGGCTTGGCCCGCGATGCTTTCATTATCCATGATCACCGGCGTGCCGGTATTGGATGCGCGCAGCACGCTTTCGCTTTCAGGGATGACGCCAAGTAGCGGAATGGCCAGGATTTCGCGAATATCATCCAGCTTCAGCATTTCGCCCTTTTCCACACGGTTCGGGTCAAAACGCGTCACCAGCAGATGTTCCTTCACCGGTTCGCGCTTTTCTTCCGCGCGCTTCGATTTGGATTGCAGCACGCCAAGAATACGGTCCGAATCCCGCACCGATGACACTTCCGGGTTTGTCACCACAATCGCCTGATCAGCAAAATACAGCGCCAGCAGCGCGCCCTTTTCGATGCCGGCGGGGCTATCGCACAGGATGTAGTCAAATTCCTTCGAGAGTTCCTCGATGATCTTCGCAACACCTTCCTTGGTCAGCGTATCCTTATCCTTGGTCTGGGATGCTGGCAGGATGGAGAGGGTTTCAACGCGCTTGTCGCGGATCAGCGCCTGGCTCAGCCGTGCCTCGCCCTGGATGACATTGATGATGTCGAACACCACGCGCCGCTCAACACCCATAATAAGATCGAGGTTGCGCAAGCCCACATCGAAATCAATCACCACCGTTTTCTTGCCGCGCTGGGCAAGGCCGGTTGCGAAGGCGGCACTGGATGTCGTTTTGCCGACACCACCCTTGCCTGATGTCACCACAATAACCTGAGCCATAGCCAATGCCTCCCTAAAAAATCTTCGCTCTGCGATCAGGTGATGGGGTCGAAGCGCATGCGCTCACCCACCAGGCGCACCTGCATCGCCTTGCCGATTTGTGCCGCCGGAAAGCCTTCCCGCACGGCGTAGAAGCCGGCGATGGAAACCAATTCCGGATCGAAATTCAGCGCGAAAACCCGCGCTTCCATATTATTGGCGCCGCCCGCAATGGCGCGGCCACGCAAGGCGCCATAGACATGGATATTGCCATCCGCAATCACCTCAGCGCCCGCATTGACGGTGGAGGTGACAATCAAATCCGAACCTTCCGCCCAAATGCGCTGACCGGCACGCACCGGCTGTTCCACCACCATCGTGCTGCGCGCGGCGGCCGGTGTGGCGGCGGGCGGCGGCGATGCGGCTATGGTTTGCGGGGCGCCCTCAACCGGGGCGGCGGGCGCGGCAATATCATCCGATTCCTTACCGCCGACACTGCGCACCGGTGGCAGCCCATAGGACAGCGCCGCATTGCGCATTTCTGCCGTGCCGCCGGTGGTGCCGATCGGCATGATCTCAAGCTCACGCAGGCCCTTGATCAGGCCAGGGAAATCCACCTCATTGGGCGGTACCTGAATATCCCCAAGGCCGAGCACGATGGGCGCGAAGCGCAAAAACCCCGGCGCGCGGCGGAACTGATCGCCAATAGCCGGCACGACCGCTTCGGGCCGATGATCCAGCAGGCGCAGCACAAGCAAATTGAAATTCGCCCCGCGCAGGCGAAAGGGTTCAAGGCGGGTGGCGGTATCGGGCCTGGGCGCGGCGCTGGACATGAAACTCCTGAAGGGCTCGGACTCGATGCGCCTTCGAGTTATCCACAGCTTCTAGTGGGTGTCCCCGGCGGCACCCACAACATATAGCGTCTTCCTATGCGCGGGCGAAGGGGCCGCTTGCTTCCCGCTGATCTGGCAGGGCCTTAGCGGGCGAAGTTCAGAAATGCCTCAAACCGCGACTCGGGGCAGGGAAGGGTGGGGCTGACCGGGGCGCCAAGCTCGGGCAGAATGCGGGCGCCACAGGAGCCATCATCGTGCAGCCCATCCGCCTTGCCGAACCCTTCCGCGCTGTCTTCTACGCGCCGTTTTATGTCGCCGAACAGCGCGGCTTTTATGCGCGCCATGGCGTGACCGTGACGCGCGCGACCGCCGGCGACCCAACGCGGGCAGCTGAGGCTTTGCTCGCAGACCAGGCCGATGTCGCCTGGTCCGGCCCGATGCGCGTGATTATGATGCGCGCCGCCGATCCCGCCTGCCCCTTGCGGTCCTTCTCAGCGGTGGTGATGCGCGATCCCTTCATGCTGCTGGGCCGCGGCGCCAATCCGGGCTTCAGCCTGAAGGATTTGCCCAAGCTCCGCTTCGGGAGTGTGAGGGAAGTGCCAACCCCTTGGTGGTGCTTGCAGGATGATTTGCGCCAGGCCGGCGTGGACCCTGACGCCCTGGCGCGCGTGACCGACAAGACCATGGCGGAAAACGCCGATGCTGTGGCCGAGGGCCGCTTGGATATCGCGCAAATGTTCGAACCCTTCGCGACGCGGCTGGAAGCCAAGGGCGGCGCGGTATGGCATCGTGCTTCCGATCGCGGGCCGAGCGCCTATACAGCCCTTTACGCGACCGAGGCGAATATCCAGCGCTTCAGCGCTGAATTTGAAGCCATGACCCGCGCCTTGGCCGATGCGCTCACTTATGTCTATGCCGCACCCGCCGCCGAGATCGCGGCCAGCGTCGCAGCGCTTTTCCCTGATGTGACCCTGGCGGAATTGACGCATGGCCTGGCGCGCTATCAGGCCGCGCGGCTTTGGCCGGAAACACCGCATTTCCCCGAAGCCGCCTTCACACAGTTGCGCGGTGCCATGAAAAGCGCGGGCGTCATCGCTCGGGAGCCTAGCTTCGCCGATTGCGTGGACCACGCGATTGTCACACGCGCGCTTTCGGCAAGTAGGCAAGGCGCATGAGCAAGCAACGCGGCAGGCGCGCCGATTACGCCATGTTTGTGCCCATCGCGACACGCTGGATGGATAATGATGTCTATGGCCATATCAACAATGTGATTTATTATTCCTGGATAGATAGCGCGGTGGCGCGCTTCCTGACTTCCTCCGGCTTTTTGCATATCCCGACTGCGCCGGTGATTGGCCTGGTCGTGGAAACGCAATGCCGCTACTTCGCACCCATCGCCTTTCCGGATGATATTACCTGCGGGCTGCGTTGCGCCCGCGCCGGCAATACATCGGTCCGTTATGAGGTCGGCATTTTCCGCAATGAGGAAGATGAGGCGAGTGCCGAGGGCTATCTGATCCATGTCTATGTGGATCGCGCCACGCAGAAAACGCCAACGCCCTTGCCCGATAGGCTGCGCACCGCGCTTCAGCGCATCACCCTGAACCCTTCGTAATTCCAAGGAAAATTCCATGTCCGTCGCACCGCTCAAGCGCCTTGCCATTCTGGATGATTACCAGGGTGTGGCGCTGTCCCTTGGCCCCTGGGAGAAGCTGCCGAAGGGGCTCGAAATCACGGTTTTTCGCGATACCATCACCGATCACGCGGCGTTGGTCGAAAGGCTGAAACCCTTTGATGCGATCCTTGCGATGCGTGAAAGAACGCCCTTTCCGCGCAAGCTGATCGAAGCTTTGCCCAATCTGCGGCTGATCATCACAACGGGTGGGCGCAACCGTTCCATTGATGCCGCTGCCTGCGCTGAACGTGGCGTGGTGTTTTGCGGTACGGGAACTTCGGGCGATCCGACCGCGGATTTGACCTGGGGGCTGATCCTGTCCCTGGTGCGCGATATTCCGCGCCAGCAGGAAGCGCTGCGCGCTGGGCGTTGGCAGACGCATGTGGGGCTAGGGCTGGAAGGCAAGATTCTTGGCGTCATTGGGCTTGGCAAGCTTGGCGGGCGCGTCGCCAAAATCGGCCAGGCTTTCGGCATGAAGGTGCTGGCCTGGTCCACCAACCTGACCGATGAACGCGCCACTGAAATTGGCGCAACCCGCGTGGACAAGGCGACTCTGCTGCAAGAAGCCGATGTGGTGACGCTGCATTTGATTCTGTCCGATCGGTCGCGCAACACCATCACCGCGCCTGATCTGGCCTTGATGAAGCCAAGCGCCTTCATCGTGAATACCAGCCGCGGCCCGCTGATTGAACAAGCCGCCCTGATTGCGGCACTGAAGGAAGGGCGCATCGCCGGCGCTGGCTT
>JBIKWX010000164.1:0-7849 GCA_044356095.1 Roseomonas sp. | reverse complement strand
ATTGCCCGCTGTCGCGGGTTCCACTTCCAGCACATCGGTCCCGAATCCCATCAGGCGGCCGGATTGCAGCGCGGCCACCACCGCTTCCTGCTTCACAATCGGGCCGCGCGCCGTATTCACCAGAATGGCGCCGGGTTTGAGCGCGGCGAAAGCGGCCTCATCCATCAAATGCCGCGTTTCGGGCGTGAGGGGACAATGCAAAGTCACCACATCTGCTTCCGTCAGTGCCTTCTTCAAATCCCGCGCCGGAATATGCCCATCGGATGCGATGCGCGCCGGATGATAGAGCGGGTCATGCACCATGACCTTCATGTGAAAGGCGCGCGCATAGGCCGCAACGCGTGACCCGATCCGGCCATAACCCACCACCAAAGCGGTCTTGCCGGCCAGATCCACCATGCGCGGCCCATCCTTGGGCCACCAGCCGCCTTGCTTGATATGCGCATCCGAATCGACTGCCCGGCGCGCCACCCCCAGCATCAGCATCATGGCGTGTTCGGCGACCGAAAGATCATTGGTGCCATTCACCACCATGACCGCAATGCCGCGTTCCGTGCAGGCGGGGATATCCACCGTGTCAAAGCCAACCCCGATGCGCGACACCGCGCGCAAGCGTGGCGCGGCGGCCAATGCTGCCTTGTCCACCCGTTCCAGCCAGGCCACCAGGCCATCCGCATTGGCCAAGGCCGCGTGCAGCGCGGGCGCTGGCGGGTCGAACATTTCGATGGTTTCGACATCGGCGCGCGCCGCGAGCACCGCCGCCCCCGCCGGATGCAAGGGACGGCCAAGGACAATACGATAGGGCATCAGTTCAGCTTCTCGATCTTGTTGACTTCAACCACTTCGCGCCAGCGCGCGATTTCGGACCGCACATGGGCGGCGAAACGCTCGGGCGGGCCACCTTCGGGGCGCACGCCAAGATCAGCGAATTTGCGGCGCACTTCGGGATCGGCAATGGCTTCATTCAACAAGCGGCTGAGCCCCGCAATCACGGCATCGGGCGTACCGCGCGGGGCCATGAAGCCGAACCAGGGTTCCACCACGATATCCGGGATGCCGGCTTCGGCGAAGGTCGGCACATCCGGCAGGGATGGGTCGCGTTCCCGCCCCGTGACGGCAAGGGCGCGGATTTGCCCGGCGCGGATGGCGCCGATCTTGGTTGGAATATTCTCCATCATCACCTGCACCTGTCCGGCCAGTAGCGCCTGCAAGGCCGGCGCCCCGCCGCGGAAGGGCACATGCACAAGCGTGAGGCCCAAGCGACCATTCAGCAATTCAGGCGTCAGGTGATTGGAAGACCCAAAGCCCGATGAACCGTAATTCACCCGCCCCGGATTGGCCTTCACCCAGGCCAGGAATTCCTGGAGCGTCTGCGCCGGCACGGCGTTATTCACCGCCACCGCATTCATGACGCTGCCCGACCAGAAAACCGGGATCAGATCCCGTTCGATGTCATAGGGCATGCGGGCATAAATCGCCGGATTGATCGCGCAATTGCCGATGGTGCAGGCGCCGAGCGTATAGCCATCGGGGGCGCTTTTCGCCGCCGCTTCCATGCCGATATTGCCATTGGCGCCAGAGCGATTTTCCACCACCCAGGGATGCGGCGCGCTGCGGCTCACGCGATCGGCCAGGATACGCCCGACCAAATCCGTGGAGCCCCCGGGCGGGAAGGGCAGGATGATCCGCACCGGGCGTTCAGGAACCCATCCCTGCGCGAGCGCAAGCCCGGGCAGGCAAAGGGCAATAAGGGTCAGGGCAATCCGGCGGAACATGGAACCTCCTTTACGTGGGTCTTGATGGACCCTTACCTTCAGTATCAGACCTATTGCGCGTGGCTTCAAGCGCCCCTTTGTGGCAGAAAACCCTTGTCCAAACTGACAGGGCTGTAGCATTGTTTCGGCGTAGCGAATTTCTGGACGAGAAAGCATCATGCGCCATCGCCGCTTGGTATTCAGTTTGGCTCTTTTATTGGCGCTGACGCCGATAGGTTCGAGCCTGGCGCAGGGTGTTCCAATCCTGGATGCCGCACGAGTCCTGGGGCTTCCGGCTTCCAACAATGCGGATCTTGAGCGTTTCCTGCGCCTGAATACGCCGCGTGCCTTCGCTGTCGGCCCCAACGGTGCCATGGGGTGGCAGGCCGGTGGGGGCGATGCGGCTTTTGTCGAACAAAGGGCCATTGCGAGTTGTGAAAGACGCGCTGGCGCCGGCAATTGTGCCGTTGCGCTGCGTGATCTTGCGATTGTTCGGCCAGGACGCGAATGGGCGCCTGCCCCGCCGCCGGCCAATATCGGCATCTCCTCCATGGCGCATGATACGGTGCCGGATAATCGTTTTATCTGGTGGGGGCCTCAGCAGGCACGCGGGGTTTTGGTATTCGCCCATGGCAGGGGTGAACGCGGCAATATGGATGATTCTCGCGGTTCCCAACCACAAAGCTGGACACGGCACTTCAATAATGCCGGCTATGATATTTGGCGCTTTGATCGCCACCCCAATTCCGACGACACGGCACGCGCGGCACGCTGGTTCAAGACGGACCTGGCGGAGCTCCGCCGCCGCGGCTATCGGCAGATCATCGCGGCGGGGCAATCGCGTGGCGGTTGGAATGCCTTGATGATGTTGGATCAGCCAGGGCTTGCCGATGTAGTGATTGCCATTGCCTCAGCCGCGCATGGCCGGGGCGCGGATGCGAGAAACGATCCACAATGGCAACAGATCAGCCAATTGGAAGCGATCCTTGCCGCCGGCCAGGCATCATCCCAAGCGCGGGTGGCGGCGCCGAATTTTCGCGACGATCCTTATGATGCAGATCCGGAACGTCGAGCTGCCCTGATGCGGCAATATGGCCAGCGCTTCGCCGGCTTTTTGTTGATTGACCGGCCCGAGGGGCTGATTGGCCATAGCGCGGGTGCGAGTTCCGCCTTCAATACGCGCTATGGGCCGTGCTTGCTGAATTTCGCGACTGCGGCGCGCCCGCCGGCGAGTTGTTGAGCCGCCGCTTCACCACTTAACCACGCCCCCGCAACGGTTGCAGCAAAGCGCGGGTGGCAGGCTTCTCCGGCGAAGAACAGGCTTCCCTCGGCAAGCGGTTCCGCCAGCACGCGCCGCGCTGCCTGACCGCCTGGCATGGCGTGGCTATAGCTGCCAAGGAAATGCGGATCGCCGCCCCAATCGGTAATGATGGGCGGGCCGAGTGCGGCGGCGGCTTCCGGGCCAAAAACGCGAGCGAATTCAGCGCGGGCATGCGCTTCGGTCGCCTGTTTGCCAGCGCGCGACAATTCCCAGGCGAGCGAACCCCCGATGAAGGCGAGCATCTCCGGCGCGCCAAAGGGCCGCGCGATCCAGGAAATAGGCCGATCACCAGGCGTGGCGATGTCGCGCCTCAGGCTGGCGAAAGGGCCGAATTCCGGCATCACACCGGGCGGGATGGGAAAGGCAAGCTTGTTCAGCAAGCCAAGCGGCAGCGCCTTGATCGCCGCGCGCTTTTCGGCGGGCAAATCGGGCGTGAAAGTGATACCGCCTTGCGCCAGCACGCCGGTTGATACGGTGATGATGGCAGCGCGCGCGAAGATGCGCCCGAAAGCGCCGCTGGCTTCAACATGATTGCCGCTCCAATCCAGCTGCATCACAGGTGCATTGAGGCGAATGGGCAGGCCCTCAGCCAAGGTGCTGACCAGGGTGCCAAGGCCGCGGCGGAGCAGCAAGTTCGGGCCATCCAACGCGGTGGCGACAAAATCATGCAGGCTCATGCGCGAAAGTTCGGCGGCGCAAATCTGCGCGCCTTCCCAATGCGCAACCAGCGGATCAAAGCGGCCACCTTCAGGGGCGGCATCGGATGCGGGGCGATCCGGCGCACCATCCGCGGCAGCGGCTTCAATCACGCGCCAGAAATGATCTTCCGCCGCCGCGAAGGCATGGCGTTCGGCGGTGGTGGCAAAGCGGCCTTTGGTGAATAGCAGGCGCTGGCGCAGCTTGTCGTGATCTACAGTTTCGAAACCAAGAGCCTCGGCAAAGCCAGTCAGTGGATTGTCATTCGCCTGATGCAGCCAGGAAGCGCCGTGATCAAAGCCCGTGGCATCGGTATAGGCACGGCCACCAATGCGGTCCTTCGCTTCCAGCACCAGGCAGGACAGGCCGCGCGCCTGCAAGGCGCGGGCAGCCGCAATGCCGGCCACGCCGGCGCCCACCACCAGAAAATCAGGCTGAATGCTCATGCTGCTGGTTTAGCCCGGATTGGCGCGGAACGCATCGGCATGGCTATGATGCGCAAAGCCACGGAGGATACCCCATGCTGCAAAACCCGCCCGCCGAACCAGGTATGCGCGAAGAAGATATTGATACCCCCGCGCTGGTGATTGACCTGGATGCTTTCGAACACAATTTGGATACCATGGCGGCTCTGCTGGCGCCGACGGGCGCGAAACTCCGCGCCCATGCGAAAACCCATAAATCCAGCGTCATCGCCAAGCTGCAAATGGCGCGCGGCGCGGTTGGCCAATGCGTGCAAAAAGTGGCGGAAGCCGAGGCGCTGGCCTGGGGCGGCATTCCCGATATTCTGGTGACCAATCAAGTTGTCAGCCCGCGCAAATTGGCCCGCCTTGCGGCGCTGGCGCGCATTGCTGAAGTCGCGGTTTGTGTGGATGACGCGGCGCAAATCGCGCTGATTGAAGCCGCTGCCGAAGCGGCTGGCGTACGCCTGCCGGTGCTGGTGGAAATTGATGTCGGCATGGCGCGCGGCGGGGTGGAACATGGCCCACCTGCCGTGGCACTCGCGGAGCGCATCGCTGCCAGCCGGCATCTGCGGTTCGGCGGCCTGCAAGCCTATCACGGTTCAGCGCAGCACAAGCGCGCGCCGGAGGAACGCGCCGCCGCGATTGGCGAAGCTGTCGCGCGGTCGCGCCGCACGGTGGAACAATTGCGCCAACGCGGCCTCGCCTGCCCGATTGTGGGCGGGGCCGGCACCGGCACCTTCCGGCATGAGGCAGCGAGCGGCGTCTATACCGAAATCCAGGCCGGGTCCTATTGCTTCATGGATGCCGATTACGCGGCGAATGAGGATGCGCCGCCCTTCCGCCAATCGCTTTTCGTGTTGTCTCAAGTCATGAGCACAGCCGGGCCTGGCATTGCCGTGCTGGATTGTGGGCATAAGGGCGTTTCGGTTGATTCCGGCATGCCGCAGGTCTGGCAACGCCCTGGGCTGCGCTACGCAGGCGCATCCGATGAGCATGGCAAGCTGGTGATTGAAGATGGCAGCGCGCCCGCGCTTGGCGAAAAGCTGCGCCTGGTGCCGGGCCACTGCGACCCGACGGTTGATCGCTATGATTGGTATGTCGGCGTGCGCAAGGGGCGCGTGGAATGCCTTTGGCCGGTCTCGGCGCGGGGTGGGATGGCCTGAAAACCATCCTAATCAACCTCACACGTCCAAATTGGCAACCTTCAACGCATTGCCAACAATAAAGTCGCGGCGCGGTTCCACCAGATCGCCCATCAGCGTGGAGAAGACCTGTTCCGCATCTTCAACATCCTCCACCCGCACGCGGAGCAGCGTGCGGATCGCGGGGTCGAGCGTTGTCTTCCAAAGCTGATCGGGGTTCATCTCCCCAAGGCCCTTGAAGCGCTGGAAGGAAAGCCCCTTGCGGCCCTGCGCGATGAGTTTTTCAAACAGCGCGAGCGGCCCGACAACCTGCGTTGCCGCGCCGTCCAGCGATAGCACCGCGCCGCCCAGGAAATCCGCCGCCAGCCTATCGCGCCGTTCATCCAGCCAACGTGCCTCAGCACTGCGGAGCGCTGTCGCATCCAGCACATGGCGCTCACCCACGCCGCGCACAGTGCGCGCAAGGGTCAGGCCGTTATCGCCGGCGGTCGCCACCCAGCCGCGTTCGGAAGCCGGCGCCAGTACATCCAACCGCGCGGCCAAGGCCTGTGCAGCGGCCAGCGCACGATCGCCCTCCAGGGTCAAAGCGCCGGTGATTGCGGCCTGTTCCACGATATCCGCCGGCACCGCGCCAGAAAGCCGGCGAATGCGCGCGGTCGCTTGCCGGTGGAAGTCAAGCTCCGCCTGGAAGGCATCGCCCGTCAGATCACGCCCATCAGGTAGGCGCAGGCTGGCCGCGTTTTGTGCCTTTTCCAGCAGGTAATCTTCCAAAGCGCGATCATCTTTCAGGTAGCGTTCTTCCTGCCCGCGCTTGGCGCGATAAAGCGGCGGCTGCGCGATATAAAGATGCCCGCGCGTGATCAATTCGGGCATTTGCCGGAAGAAGAAAGTCAGCAGCAGCGTGCGGATATGGCTGCCATCCACATCGGCATCGGTCATGATGACAATGCGGTGATAGCGGAGCTTCCCGATATCAAAACCACCTTCCGATGGCTCGCCACGCCCGATCCCCGTGCCAAGCGCCGTGATCAGCGTGCCGATTTCGGCGCTGGAGAGCATCTTGTCGAAGCGCGCGCGTTCCACATTCAGGATTTTGCCTTTCAGCGGCAGGATTGCCTGAAAGGCCCGGTCGCGCCCTTGCTTGGCGGAACCACCGGCGCTGTCACCCTCAACGATAAACAATTCGCTTTTCGCCGGATCGCGCTCCTGACAATCCGCAAGCTTGCCGGGGAGCGATGAAACATCCAGCACGCCCTTGCGCCGCGTCAATTCGCGCGCCTTGCGCGCCGCTTCACGCGCCGTTGCCGCATCCAGGATCTTGCCGACCAGATCCTTGGTTTCCTTCGGGTGGGTTTCAAACCAATGCGAAAGCGCATCGGCGCAGGCCACCTGCACCACCGGTTGCACTTCGGATGAAACGAGCTTTTCCTTGGTCTGGCTGCTGAATTTCGGATCGGGCACCTTCACCGAAAGCACTGCGGTCAGCCCTTCGCGCATATCCTCACCGGTCAGCGCGACCTTTTCCTTTTTGGCGATGCCTTCAGCAACCTTCGCCACCACACGCGTCAGTGCCTGGCGAAAGCCGGCCAAATGCGTGCCGCCATCGCGCTGCGGGATATTGTTGGTGAAGCAGAGCATCGTCTCGTGATAGCTGTCATTCCAGCGGAGTGAGAGCTCAACCTTGATGCCATCCTGTTCCCGCGCGGCGAGGCTGATTGGCGTTGCGAACAACGGCGTCTTGCCCTTGTCCAACCATTCGACAAAGGCCGTGAGGCCGCCATCGAAATGAAACTTGGTTTCCTGCGCTTCCGCGTGGCGTTCATCACGCAGCACAACGTGCAAGCCAGAATTCAGGAAGGCCAATTCGCGCAAGCGCCGTTCCAGCACGGCGAAATCAAATTCCGTGCGCGTGAAGGTCAGCGCCGATGGCTTGAAGGTCACTTCCGTGCCGTTCGGATGATCTGATGCGCCGAGCGCGGTGCAGGGCACCACAGTGTCACCATGTTCAAAGCGCAGCCGATATTCCTGCCCGCCGCGCCAAATGCGCACTTCCATCCATTCCGACAGCGCATTGACAACGGCGGCACCCACGCCATGCAAGCCGCCGGAGACCTTGTAGGAATTCTGGTTGAACTTACCGCCGGCATGCAGCCGCGTCAGCACAACTTCAGCGGCGCTGATGCCTTCTTCAGCGTGAATATCAACGGGAATGCCACGCCCATCATCGCGCACCGTGACGCTGCCATCACCATTCAACGTGACAGAAACGGCCGAAGCGAAACCAGCCTGCGCTTCGTCCACTGCGTTATCAACAATTTCAAAGGCCATGTGATGCAGGCCCGAACCATCATCGGTATCGCCAATATACATGCCCGGCCGTTTGCGCACCGCTTCCAGCCCGCGCAAGACGGTGATGGAAGCGCTGTCATAGGCTTCAGTTTCGGCGCGCGGCTCATCGCTCATGCCGGTAAC
>JBIKWX010000163.1:0-7851 GCA_044356095.1 Roseomonas sp. | reverse complement strand
GTGATGCGTGTCCAGGAGGAAACATGCACGGAAAGCCCGCTGCTGCGCTTGGCATTGCGTTCGCGTGGCATCGCACCACAAGCCCAGCCGACGCTGCCCGTACTCGCCATGGAACCCAGGCTTTCGATATGCACCTGGATACGGATATAGGCATCATCATCCGGTTCATTGGCGCGCACGGCATCCAACACGGCCTGACGCATTTCATCGCGCGACGGCGGATTGTCGAAGCGCATGAATTTCATGCCCTGATCCAGCCGAACCAGATGTTCTTCCAGCCGGAAGACCGCCAGCTTGCCGGTACTGTAATTCATATAGGCGCGGATGCCTTCAAACACCGTGCCGCCATAAGCATGACCAACTGAGAACGGATGCACGCGGGCTTCATCAAAGGCGATCTTCTTGCCGTTCTGGATGATGTATTTTGCTGTCCAGGCCATTGGTTTCCTCATTTATCCTTGGAGTTTTTCGCTGCCGCCTCGTCAAAGCCGCCCTGGCCGGTCAGTGCCGCCCAGGCGCGGTAGCGGTCTGATGCCGCAACGCGACCCTTGGCGATCAATTCCCGCCAAACGCCGCAAGCTTCAACAAAGCGTGGAATGGAACCGGGGAACATCGCAAGCGTCATGGCCTCGGCGATTTCATCTTCCGGCACCTGATCCGCATAGGCGGCTTCGATTTGCCATTCCAACAGCCGCCAACGCGCCCGACAAACCTGCACCGCGCATTGCGCCAAATGCACAAGGCGCCGAGGTGCGGCGGGGGCAATGCGCGCTGCCGTTTCCAGATAGGCCGCGCGGGCATCAAAAGGCGCCAATTGCGCGCCCCAGCGATGGGCAGCGAAATCAAACGCCTCGGCGCCGATGGCCAAGGCAGCGGCGCTGAACGCCGCGCCAATCAGCGCGTCATCGCCGCCGGCAGCACGGAATTTGGCGATATGGTGCGTTGCCAAAGCCTCATCCGTCGCGGCCAGCACGGCGAGCCAGACGAATTCGCGGTCGTGATGCGACAGCACGCGATCATCCAAGGCCATGGCGGAATAGGCAGCGTCATAGCCTTCCAGCAGGCGGGGAAAGGCCAGCGCCAGCAGCCCATGATGCGGCAGCAAATAGCCGCGCTTGGCCTTGACGGCGGCGAGCCTCGCTTCCAGCGCCGCGGTGGTCTCGGCGCTGGCGTTTTCTTCTTGGTCATTCATCCTGGGGTCAGGCTATACCGCTTCCAAGCCCTTGTAATCCCCCGCGCGGGGCAGGAATATTCCGCCATGTCCAAGACAGACCTGCAAAACGCCCCCATCCTGCTGCGGGAAGACCGCCCCGGCGGGATTTGCGTCATCACGCTGAACCGGCCCGCCCAGCGCAATAGCCTCTCTCGCGCGCTGTTGCAGGCGCTCGAAGAAATGCTGGCCGACATCGCCGCCGATAGCACCTGCCGCGTCGTGGTGCTGGCGGGGGCGGGTGCGGTGTTTTGTGCCGGGCATGATTTGCGCGAAATTACCGCGCATCGCGCTGATGCCGATGGCGGGCGCGGTTTTTACGCCGATGCCATGGCGGCTTGCGCACGGGTGATGCAGGGGATTGTGGCGCTGCCTCAGCCGGTGATTGCGGCGGTGCAAGGGGTGGCGACCGCGGCCGGCTGCCAATTGGTCGCGACCTGCGATTTGGCGGTGGCGACGGAAGATGCGCGGTTTTGCACGCCTGGTGTTGATATTGGGTTGTTCTGCTCAACACCTGCGGTGGCACTGGCGCGCGCCGTGCCGCGCAAGGCCGCGATGGAAATGCTGCTTTTGGGTGAGATGGTGCCGGCGGATGAGGCTCAGCGCCTTGGCCTGGTGAACCGTCTGGCACCGCGTGAGGCTTTGATGGAAACTGCGCTGGATCTGGCGGCGCGCATTGCCGCCCATTCGGCAATTACGGTGCGCATGGGCAAGCGCGGCTTCAACCGACAAATCGAATTGCCGCTGGCGGAGGCTTATTGCGAGGCGGCTTCGGTCATGACGGAAAATCTGATGGCGCGGGATGCGGCGGAAGGCATTGGCGCCTTCCTGGAAAAGCGCCATCCGCAATGGGAAGACAGGTGAGGAAGATGGCCTTGAACAAGTACGAAAACGGGCTTGAGCAGAACGCGGCCAATCATCAACCGCTGACGCCGCTTTTGTTTCTGGAACGCGCCGCGCAGGTATATCCGGATTATCCCGCCGTGGTGCATGGCGCGGTGAAGCGCGATTACGCCAGCCTGCGTAACCGTTCCGTGCAATTGGCGCATGCGCTGACCAAGCGCGGCATTGGGCGTGGCGATACGGTGGCGGCGATTTTGCCGAATATCCCGGAGATGCTGGAATGCCATTACGGCGTGCCCATGGCGGGTGCTGTGCTGAACACCATCAATACGCGGCTGGATGCGCCGACCGTGGCCTATATCCTCGATCACGGGGAAGCCAAGGCAGTGGTGGTGGACCGCGAATTCATGCCGGTGCTGCGTGCGGCCCTGGCGGAATGCGCGGCGAAGCCCCTCATCATTGAAGTGCAGGATGCGCTGGCACCGGAAGCGGTGCATGGCGAAAGCCTGGGCGGGCAGGCATATGAAAGCTTCATTGCTGAAGGCAGCGCCGATTTCGCGTGGGTGATGCCAGGCGATGAATGGGATGCGATTACGCTGAATTACACTTCAGGCACCACGGGCAAGCCGAAGGGCGTTGTCTATCATCATCGCGGCGCCTGTCTTTTGGCGACCGGCAATGTGCTTTCCGCCGGCATGGGCAAGCATCCATCCTATTTGTGGACGCTGCCAATGTTTCATTGCAATGGCTGGTGTTTTCCCTGGACCGTGACAGCACAGGCCGGCTTGCATGTATGCCTGCGCGCCGTGCGCGGCCCCGATATGTGGCGCCTGATGGCCGAACATGCGGTGACGCATATGTGCGGCGCGCCGATTGTGATGGCGACCTTGCTCGCGACACCAGCCGCCGAAAAACGGCCACTTACATATCAGGTGCAATTCGTGGTCGCTGGAGCGCCGCCGCCGGAAGCCGTACTCGCCGCCATGAAGGAAGCGGGTTTTGCGGTCTGCCATGTCTATGGCCTGACCGAGGTTTATGGCCCGGCGGTGGTGAATGAATGGCACAGCGAATGGGGCGCCAAGCCCGCGGCAGAACAGGCCGCACTGATGGCGCGCCAGGGCGTGCGCTACCTGGCGCTTGAAGGGCTTGATGTGATGGACCCCGAAACCATGGCGCCCGTCCCCGCCGATGGCGCGACGATGGGCGAGGTGATGATGCGCGGCAATGTTGTCATGAAGGGCTATTTGAAGGATGCCGCCGCCACGCAATCCGCCTTTGCGGGCGGGTGGTTTCACACCGGCGACCTCGCGGTGAAATATCCGGATGGGTATATTCAGCTCAAGGATCGGTCGAAGGATATCATCATCTCGGGCGGTGAGAATATCAGCAGCATCGAGGTGGAAGATGCGCTCTATAAGCACCCATCGGTTGCTGTGGTGGCGGTGGTGGCCAAGCCCGATGAGAAATGGGGCGAAACACCCTGCGCCTTTGTGGAATTGAAGCCTGGCATGGCTGCAACGCCTGAGGATCTGATCAACTTCGCGCGCCAGCATTTGGCGGCCTTCAAGCTGCCGCGCCACATTGTCTTTGCGGAATTGCCCAAGACCTCCACCGGCAAGATCCAAAAGCATGTGCTGCGCGCGCAGGCGCGGGCGCAGTAGGAAACAGCCGATCATGCAGGAATTTCATGGGGTTTTTCCCTATCTTGTCTCACCCATCGCACCCGATGGCACGGTGCTGGAAGGCGAATTGTGCCGCTTGGTGGATCATCTGATCGCATCCGGCGTGCATGGGCTGACACCCTTGGGCAGCACGGGTGAATTTGCCTATCTGGATGCGGCGCAAAGGCGGCGGATTGTGGAAATTGTGGTGTCGCAAACCGCGGGCCGCGTGCCGGTGGTGGCCGGCGTTGCGGCAACCACGATTGCGGATGCCGAACGCCAGGCGCGTGATTACGCGGCGATTGGCGCGGATGGTATCCTCGCCATTCTGGAAGCCTATTTCCCGTTGAATGACGCTGCGGTGGTGTCCTATTTCACCGCCATTGCGGATGCCACTCAATTGCCGACGGTGCTTTACACCAATCCAAATTTCCAGCGTTCCGATCTTTCCCTGCCGGCGATTGAAAAGCTTTCGCACCATCCGCGCATTTGCCTGATCAAGGATGCGTCCACCAATACCGGGCGCTTGCTGTCCATCATCAACCGGACGGAAGGGCGGATCGGGGTTTTTGCAGCCTCTGCGCATATTCCAGCGGCGGTGATGCTGATTGGTGGCAAGGGTTGGATGGCGGGGCCGGCTTGCGCCATTCCGCGTGAAAGTGTGCTGCTTTATGAGCTTTGCCGCGCCGGGCGTTGGGATGCGGCCATGGCGCTGCAACGCGCGCTGTGGCGGGTGAATGAACTGTTCGCCGCGCATTCGCTTGCCGCCTGCATCAAGGGCGCTTTGCAAATCCAGGGCTTTGCGGTGGGTGATCCCATATTGCCGCAAGCGCCACTATCACCCGAAGGGCGCGTCGCGGTCGAAGCCGCGCTCAAGCTGGCGGCGGACGCTTTCGCCGCCGCGCCCGAAATCTGAGGGTCTGAGCATTCCGCAAAAGCGCCTGCCCTTCATCCTGGGCGCGATGGCGGCCATTGGGCCGTTTTCGATTGACATGTATCTGCCGGCACTGCCGATGCTGGGCCAATCGCTCGGCACCACGGCGGGGGCGGCGCAGGCAAGCCTTGCGGTGTTTTTCCTTGGTATGGCGCTGGGGCAAATCTTTTATGGTCCCATCGCGGATCGGTATGGGCGGCGCCTGCCATTATTCATCGGGCTTGGCGTCTACACAGTGGCTTCGCTGATTTGTGCACTGGCGCCCAATATCGAAAGCCTGATTGCGGCGCGGCTGATGCAAGCACTTGGCGGTTGCGCGGGTATGGTGATTGCGCGGGCCGTGGTGCGCGATGTTGCGGATGAACGCGGCGCTATTCGCCTCATGGCGCGCCTGATGCTGGTGATGGGTGTGGCGCCGATCATTGCGCCGATTGTCGGTGGTGCCTTGCTCGGCGTGATTGGCTGGCGCGGGATATTCCTGTGCCTAGCTGCCTATGGTGCGATTTTGCTGTTGGTGATTGCGCTTTTCCTGCCGGAAACCTTGGCCCCCGAACGCCGCCGACGCGATGGCCTGCGTCAGGTCTTTGGTGTCTGGCGGCGCTTGCTTGGTAATGGCTATTTCATGGGCCATGCGCTGGCGGGTGGCCTCGTGATCGGGGGGATGTTTGCCTATATCGCGGGATCGCCTTTCGTCTTCATGGAATTATACGCTGTGCGGGCGGAGGATTACGGGTTTTATTTCGGCGCCAATGCCATCGGCATCATGCTGGTTGGGCAAGTCACGGCGCGGCTGGTGGATCGCGTGGCGCCGGCGCGGATGCTGACGATTGCGCTTTCGATCAGCGCGGTATCGGGCCTCGCGCTGCTTGGTGTTACCAGCAGCGGCTTTGGTGGTTTTGCCGCGCTGATTGCAGCACTATTCGTCTATGTTTCCATGATCGGTGCGGTGATGCCGCTGACTGCCGCGCGCGCCATGGCACCGCATGGCGCGATTGCGGGCAATGCCTCGGCGCTGATGGGCACGCTGCAATTCGGCGCGGGTGCGCTCGCGGGCGTGGCACTCGGCGCGCTACAAAACGGCACGGCACTGCCAATGGCGCTGGTGATTGCGCTTTGCGGTGCGGGTGGCTTTGTCGTGCGACGCTTATTGGTGAAGTAAGCGCTGCCCTCCCGCCTCACGTCATTTTCTTGCCCAGCGTCCAGCCGCCATCCACCGTCAACACCGCGCCGGTGGTGAAGGAGCTTTCCTCGCTCGCCAGGAACATCATGGCATTGGCGACTTCATGGGTTTCGCCGGAACGCCCCATGGCGTGGAGTTCCTGGATCTTCCGCGCAACATCCGCATCCTGGAAATAGCGCTCTGTCATCGGTGTACGGATCACGCCAGGTGCCACCGCATTCACCCGAATGCCGCGCGGCGCCAATTCCATCGCGAGCGCCTTGGTCAGCCCCACCACCGCATGCTTCGATGTGACGTAAGCAACGCGTTCCGGTGTCGCGACCAGGCCGAGGGTGGAGGCGATATTCACAATCCGCCCTGTCTTGCCAAGCGCAATCAGCCGCCGCGCAAAAGCTTGTGAGGGCAGGAAGCTGCCGGTCACATTGATGCTCATGGTGCGCTGCCAATCCTCAAAGGAAAGATCGAGCAGCGGACTGATTTCACGCACACCGGCACAATTCGCAAGCACATCCAAGCGCCCAAGCACGGCCTCAGCACCTGCAATGAAATCGCGCACTGCATCGGGCTTCACCACATCCAGCACAAAGGGATGCGCTTCACCATCGCGCTTGCGGATATCGGCCGCGGTCGCTTCCACGGCGGCCTTGTCAATATCGGCAATCGCGAGCCGCGCGCCTTCCTCGGCGAAGGCAATGGCCAATTGGCGGCCAATGCCGCTCGCGGCACCGGTTATCAGGACGCCTTGATCACGAAACCTCATCTGCTCTCTCCCCAAACATTATGCCGCGATCAGATCAGCGGCTTTCTCAGCAATCATATTGGTGGCGGCATAGGTATTGCCGGAAACCATGGTCGGCATGCAGGAAGCATCGGCAACGCGCAGCCCCTCAAGCCCGATCACCTTCATGGTCGCAGGATCAACCACCGCCATGGGATCAATGCCCATCTTGCAGGACCCGATTGGGTGATAGGTGGTGGAACCCGTCGCACGTGCATGGGCCATCCATTGCTCATCGGTTTGCACGGCGGGGCCTGGGAAATTCTCGGCCACCACGTAATCGGCCAGCGGGCGGGTTTGCAGCAATTGCCGCAGGTATTTCATCGCGGCCAGCAGCGCGTCACGGTCCATCTGATCCTGCAAATAATTCGGCTGGATTTCTGGTTTTGAGCGCGGGTCCGCCGAAAGCGCCTTCAGCCAGCCCTTGCTTTCCGGGCGAAGCTGCGAACAGCCAAGCGTCATGCCTGGCTTGGTATCCAGATCCGTCACGCCATAGCGCCCGGTCGGGTAACTCGCCGGCGCGAAGTAAAGCTGCATATCGGGGGTGGCGAGGCCCCCACGCGTCTTGAAATAACCGCCGGCATGGCTTGGGCTTGCCGTCAGCAGCCCCTTGCGACTGAACGCATAGCGCAGCACTTCCATCGCCAAACGCAGGCCACGCGAACGTTCATTGAGCGAGCCGGCACCCTTCACCAAAGCCGAAACACGCACCGCGTAATGGTCGCGCAAATTCTTGCCGACACCCGGCAGCGCATGCACAACATCAACGCCAATGCCGGCAAGCCATTCCGGATCACCAACGCCCGAGATTTGCAAAAGCTGCGGCGTATTGATCGAACCACCCGAAAGAATCACATCGCGCCGCGCACGAATGGTGATCGGCGCGCTGCCTTCCTGCGTATAGCGAATGCCGATGGCGCGCTTGCCGTCAAAGACAATCGCTTCCGCCAGCGCACGCTGGATCAGCTTCAGATTTGGCCGCGACAGGGCAGGGCGGAGATAGGCATCAGCCGGGCTCCAGCGCCGACCACCGCGCATCATTTGCTGATAAAGGAAGGTGCCTTCCTGATTGCCGGAATTGTAGTCCGGCGTGCGCGGCAGGCCGAGGGCCTCATTGGCCGCGATATAGGCTTCAGACAATTCATGCGGGTCGCGCTGATCTTCGATGGAAAGCGGGCCATTATTGCCGCGCACCGAGGGATCGCCACCGCCATTGCCGCGGGTTTCCGCGCGCTGGAAATCGGG
>JBIKWX010000162.1:0-7893 GCA_044356095.1 Roseomonas sp. | reverse complement strand
GGCACATAACCCAAGCCAAGCCGCGCGATGCGAAAGGGTGGCAGCCCAGCAATATCACGCCCAACAAAACGCACCCGCCCGGCGCGAGGTGTTATCAGGCCCATGATCGCTTTCAGTGTCGTGGATTTGCCCGCGCCATTGCGGCCCATCAGGGCAGCAACCTCGCCACGCGCAAGGCTTAAAGACACACCAAACAGAATCTCCGCCGGGCCGTAGCCAGCGCGCAAGCCCTCTGCTTCCAGCATCGCCTCAGCCATGCGCCGCCGCCCTCGCGCGTAGTGCAGCACGCAGACCGGAAGTGCCGAGATAGACGCGCTGCACTTCCGGATTGGCGCGCACCTCTTCCGGCGTGCCAGCAGCGATGATCTCACCCCGCACCAGGACCAGGATACGATCCGCATGGGCGAATACCGCATCCATATCATGTTCGGTAAACAGCACGCCGATGCCAGACCGTCGCGCAATGCCGGCCACCAGACGCATCAGTGCAGCGCGTTCAGCGGGCGCCATGCCGGCCGTCGGCTCATCCATCAGCAGCAGGCGCGGCGCGCCGGCAAGCGCAATCGCCAATTCCACGCGCTTCACATCGCCATAAGCCAAAGCGCCCATGGGGCGTTCGGCCTGCTCCGCCATGCCCAACTGATCAAGCAAGGCGAGCGCTTCCGCCCGATACAGCGCGCCAGCACGGGAAATCACATCACGCGTCCGCCCGGCATGGGCAATCAGCGCCATTTGCAGATTTTCCAGCACGGACATGGAAAGAAAGGTCTGCGCTACTTGAAAGCTACGCCCCACGCCCAGGCGACAAATGGCGCGCGGCGGCAGGCCGGTAATCTCCTGCCCTTCCAGCATCACGCGCCCGCTATCGGGGCGCAATTGCCCACCCACCATATTGAAGCTGGTGGATTTGCCCGCGCCATTCGGGCCGATCATCGCGAGCATTTCACCCGCTGCCAGCGTGAAACTCACATTGCGCGCCGCCACCACGCCGCCGAAATTCTTGTTGAGATTTTCCACCAGCAGCAGCGTCATGGCGCGCCACCCGCAAACCGCGCGCGCAGCGTTGCATAGGCGCCACCAAGCCCGCGCGGGAAGATCAGCACCAGCGCAATGATGGAAGCCCCGAGCAGAAACCGCCAATGATCGGTAAGCGGCATGAAGACATCCTTGATGCTGTGAAACGCCGCCGCCCCTAGCACCGGCCCCATCACGGTTTGCATGCCGCCCAGCAAAATCATCGCGAGGAAATCCACTGACAAGGGAATCCCAAGCAGCGTTGGATCAATCGAGCCTTTAGAGAATGCGTAAAGCCCGCCCGCCAGCCCCGCCGCAGCACCCGCGATAGTAAAACCAAGCCAGCGATGCGCACGCACATCAATCCCAATAGCTTCCGCACGCGGGGCAGAATCCCGCGCGGCGCGCAGGCTTGCGCCAAATGGCGCATAAATCACATGGCGCAGCGCGAAAATCCCGAGCACTGCCGCGACCAGCGCCAGGTAATGATAGGCGCTGCGCGATGCCGCCCAGGCCGAGGGCCAAACACCGACAATGCCATTATCGCCGCCCGTGACTTCCACCCATTGAAAGCAGACCGCATAGGCAATCTGCGCAAAAGCCAGCGTCAGCATCGCCAGATAAATGCCCTGCAAGCGCACAATGAAAAACCCAAAGAGTGCAGCGAAAAACCCAGCCGCCAAGGGTGCGGCGATCAGCGCCGGTTCCATCGGCATGCCGAGTTTCGTCACCAATAACCCACTCGCATAAGCGCCCAGGCCGAAATAGGCAGCATGGCCGAAGCTGACGATGCCACCATTGCCCACCAGGAAATTCAGCGAAAAGGCCGCGAGTACGAAGATCAGTACCTCGGTCGCGACCTTGATCGCGTAAGTATCGCCAAAAATCGGCACTGCCGCCGACACGACGACGGCTAAAAGCAAAAGCGCTTTCTCGGCAGCCGCAAAACTGCGCGGCTGCATAATGCCCTCAGGCAACCCACCATGCCCCGTGGTGCTCTCAGGCCGGCCCAGCAAGCCCCAGGGCTTCACCACCAGCACCAGCGCCATCAGCAGGAACACCAACACAAGCGTGATCTTCGGGAATATCAGCACACCAAACGCCTGCAATTGCCCAATCAGCAGCGCCGCCAAAAACGCGCCGCCGATCGAACCCATTCCGCCAATCACCGTCACCACAAAAGCCTCGGTAATGATCGAAAGATCCATCTGCGCGGAAGCGGAAACGCGGGGGATCTGCAAGGCACCACCAAGCCCCGCGAGGAAGGCACCCAGAAACAGCGTGCCGGTAAAGAGCAAAGCCTGATTGACGCCAAGCGCGCCGACCATCTCTCGGTCCCGTGTTGCGGCGCGCAGCAAAATGCCGAAACGCGTCTTCTTCATCAGCAGCCAAAGCAGGCCAAGCACCACCGGCCCCGCCGCAATAAGGAAAAGCTCATAAGCCGGGAAGCGCTGATCCAGGATCATCACGCCATGGCGCAGCCCCGGCGCGCGTGGCCCAGCAATATCCATCGGCCCCCAGATATGCAGCACTGCATCCTGCACCATCAGCACCACGCCGAAGGTCGCCAGCAATTGAAACAGCTCCGGCACCTTATAAATCCGCCTGAGCAGCAGGATTTCCATCGCCACACCCAGCACACCCACCACAGCGGCAGAAATCAGCACACCGGCAAAAAACAGCGTTGGTGATCGTTCAATCTGCAACAGCCAGGGCACGATCGTCACCGCCACATAGGCGCCGAGCATGTAAAACGACCCATGCGCGAAATTCACAATCCGCGTCACGCCAAATACAAGCGTCAAGCCCGATGCAATGATGAAAAGTGAGGATGCGCTAGCCAGGCCCGATAGGCACTGGACCAGCAGAAAGCCGAATTCCACGCTCACGCCCGGCGCGCGGCCCGCACTTCTTCTTCGGGGAACATGTAATCCGCACCATCGGCATAGCGCGCATTGCGCATGGTGCCTTGCCCATTGCGCTGCGTGGTTTCACCAACCCAGGTGCCCATGCTGCCTTGTTGGTCAATGCCGCGCATGGTGACATTGCCAACCACGGTTTCGGTGCGCAGATCGCGCAGCGTATCCACCAACACCTCATTATCCAGGCTATTGGCGCGGTTCAGCACATTGGCCAGCACCTGCACCGTCACATAACCAAGCAGGCTGCCCTTGCGCGGCGTATCATTGAAACGCGCGCGATAGGCTTCGACAAAAGCGCGATGCGTGGCACCTTCCACCTGATCCCAGGGATAGCCCGTTACCACCCAGCCTTCCGGCGTTTCATCACCAAGCGGGATCATATATTCCGGCTCACCGGTCAGCAGGGAAAGCACAAAACGGCGTTCAAATAGCCCGCGCGTATTGCCCTCACGCACAAAGGCAGTCAGGTCCGGGCCAAACAGCACATTGAAAATCGCATCCGGTCGCGCCTGCGCCAAAGCGCCCACCGTCGCCCCCGCATCCACGCGGCCAAGCGCGGGATATTGTTCGGCGATGACCTCCGCGCCCGGAATGGCGCTGCCGATCAACCGCTTGAAATTCGCTGCCGCCGATTGGCCATATTCGTAATTCGGCGCCACAATCGCCCAGCGCCTTTGCGTCCTGCCGCGCGCGGCTTCCACCAGCATGCGCGTTTGCATGAAGGTGGAAGGGCGCAGCCGCCACGTATAGCGATTGCCCTGCGCCATGGTGATCGCGTCACTTAGCGGTTCGGTCGCGAAGAACAGTCTTTTGCGCTGATTGGCGAAATCCGCCACCGCCAGCCCGACATTTGAAAGAAACGTGCCGGCGATGAAGGTAACGTTTTCACGCGTGAACAATTCCTCGGCCACGCGCACCGCATCACCAGGTGTCGCGCCATCATCACGAAAGATGAATTCCATCCGCCGTCCGCCCATGACACCACCAGCGGCATTGATCTGCTCGGCGGCCATTTGCATGGCGTTGCGATAGGGGATGCAGAAGGCCGCCATGCGGCTATAGGAATTGAGCTCCCCAATGCGGATCGGCGCACCCTGCGCCGCCGCGCCGCGCCCTGTCGCCACTGCCGCCAGCCCGGCGCTGGCGGCCAGAAGCGCGCGGCGCCCGAGAATGATGCTACCCATGACCAGCCTCTGCTGTCCTTTGTCGCCTAGACAATGGCGATGGCAGGGGCGCTGGTCCAGGGTCTGGCGCCGACTTGTTTGTGACAGGCCAGATTCAGTCTAGCCGGGCGGGGCGGCCTCGGCTAAAAGCCCGTCACCATGATTACCGTCCTGCTTGTCCTGCATCTTTTCGTCACCCTGGCGCTGATCGGCGTTGTCTTGCTCCAAAGGAGCGAGGGCGGCGGGCTTGGCGTGGGCTCCTCCCAGGGCATGGGGTCCTTCATGGGCGGGCGCGGCACGGCCAATCTGCTGACGCGTTCCACCGCCATTCTGGGCGCGGCCTTCTTTGCCCTGGCGCTGACCCTGGCCCTGCTGACCAAGGGCGCGTCGCAACAGAACCGCTCCATCCTGGATGGCCCGGCGCCGATCACGGCCCCCGCCGCCCCAGCGCTGCCCAGCCTGCCGAGCGTGCCGACCAACTAATCTACCCAGGCAAAAGCCCGTCTATCGCCTGGGCGAGCCTGACATCGCGCGCGGAAAGCCCGCCCGCGTCGTGGGTGGAAAGCGTAATTTCCACCCGGTTCCAGACATTGAACCATTCCGGGTGATGGTCCTGCGCTTCGGCCAATAACGCCACGCGCGCCATAAAACCCCAGGCTTCGGAAAAATCCTTGAAGCGGAAACTGCGCGTGATGGCATCGCGGCCTTCCACCAGCTTCCATTCCGGCAGCGCTGCCGCCAGCCCCGCCCGTTCCGTGGTGGTGAGTTTCTCCACCATGGTGTCAGATCATCGCCATGCCGCCATTGACATGCAGCGTCTGGCCGGTGACCCAGCCGGCCTCATTGCTCGCCAAATACACCACGGCGGCGGCGATATCCTCGGGCGAGCCCATGCGCTGGGTTGGGATGCGCGTCAGCAGCGCGGTTTTCTGCGCGTCATTCAGCGCATCTGTCATGGCGGTCTTCACAAAGCCCGGCGCCACCACATTCACCGTGACACCGCGTGTCGCCACTTCCTGCGCCAAGGATTTGGACATGCCAATCAGGCCCGCCTTGGCGGCAGCGTAATTCGCCTGGCCGGCATTGCCGGTGACACCCACGATGGACGCGATGGAAATGATCCGCCCCTGGCGCTTTTTCATCATGCCGCGCAACGCGGCACGCGCCAGGCGAAACGGCGCGGTCAAATCCACTTCCAGCACCGCATTCCAATCCGCATCACCCATGCGGAGCGCCAGCATATCCCGCGTAAAGCCAGCATTATTCACCAGAATATCCAAGGACCCTGCCTCGGCTTCGATCTTTTCCACAAGCTTCGCCGGCGCTTCCGGGTCCGCCAGATCGGCGGGCGCTACGATCACGCGGGCGCCAAGCTCAGCCGCCAGCGCCTCCAATTCCGCGGCGCGGCGGCCGGTGATGGCAACCGTCGCACCCTGGGCATGCAGCGCGCGGGCGACACCTGCGCCAATGCCGCCCGTGGCACCGGTGACAAGCGCGGTCTTGCCAGTCAGATCAAACATCGGACATCCCCTCAGAGCGTTTTCAGGAAGGCTTCAAGCTCGGCCGGATTGCCGATGGCAAGCGCGGTGGCTTCCGGCGCATTGCGCTTCATGAGGCCAGTCAGCACCTTGCCCGCACCGACCTCAATGAAATTGGTGCAGCCCATGGCGGCCATGGCGGCGACGCATTCGCGCCAGCGCACTGTGCCGGTGACTTGCCGCACGAGCAGATCGCGGATTTCAGCGGGATCGGTCGCCTTGGCTGCGGTCACATTCGCCACCACCGGCACGGCGGGCGCCTGCATCGTGGCTTTGCTCAGGGCCTCAGCCATCGCATCGGCTGCGGGGGCCATCAGGGCGCAATGGAAAGGTGCGGAAACCGGCAGCAGCATGGCGCGCTTCACGCCCTTTTCCTTGGCGATTTCAATGGCGCGCTCGACAGCCGCCTTGGCACCGGAAATCACCACCTGGCCACCACCATTGTCATTGGCGGCTTCCACCACCTCGGCCTTGCCCGTCTCAGGGTTGGTGGCGGCTGCGGCGCAAATCTCCTGCGCGAGGTCAATCTCCGCTCCCAAAAGTGCCGCCATGGCGCCGGTGCCGGGCGGGGTCGCCTTTTGCATGGCCTCGCCGCGCAGGCGCAAAAGCTTGGCGGCGGTTGCGACATCAAAGGCGCCAGCAGCCGTCAAAGCGCTATATTCGCCAAGCGAATGGCCGGCGACCAGCGCCACACGCGCGGCCAGCCCAAAACCGCCTTCGGCTTCCAGGGCGCGCACCACGGCCAGCGAATGCGCCATCAGCGCCGGCTGGGCATTGGCCGTCAGCGTCAATTCTTCCTGCGGGCCTTCCCACATCAGCTTGCTCAGCTTGTGGTTCAGCGCGTCATCCACTTCCTGAAAGACGTGGCGGGCAGAAGGGAAAGCATCGGCCAGGTCGCGGCCCATGCCGACAGCCTGGCTCCCCTGGCCGGGAAAGACGAAGGCAAAGGCCATGATGATCGGTCCGTTACTGTTAAAAAGGTCAGGCCGCGCGAATGGCCGCGCGGCCCCGGCTTGTCAACCGCGTCAATTCATCTGGATATTGGCTTCGCGCACCACCTGCTTCCAGCGGGCGAGCTCCGCCGAAATCGTGGCCCCCAATTCCTGAGGGCTGGACGCGTCAATGGTGAAGCCGGCTGCCGTCAGGCGCTGCGTGGTCTCGGGCGCACGCAGCGCTGCGACAATCACCTCATGCAGCCGGGCGATGGCCGGCGCGGGCGTGCTGGCTGGCGCCAGAAAGGCAGACCAGGATGCAGAAAGCACATCCGGCAGCCCGGCTTCGGGCATGGTGGGCACATCCGGCAGGCCGGAAAAGCGCTTGGTGCCGGTAATCGCGATGGCCCGCAAAGCGCCAGAGACCACATGGGGGCGTACCGTCGCGGCATTCAGGATGCTCGCCTGAACCTGCCCCTGGATCATGGCCGTCACGGCGGGCGCGCCACCGGGGAAGGGCACATGCGTCGCCTCAGTCCCTGTGCGCTTCAGGAATAGCTCCATGCCCAATTGCTCGGTGGAGCCGACCCCGCCCGAGGAATAGGCCGCCCGCCCCCCTTCGCGCTTCAGCCAGGCGACAACCTCAGCCACATTGGTGGCGGGCACATCCTTATTCACCACCAGCATATTGGGCACTGACATGGCCAGGCTGACCGGCGCGAAATCCTTTTCAGGATCATAGCCGGGGCGGGTCATGACGGCAGGGTTGATGGTCATGGTGCCGCTGGCCGCCACAATCAGCGTATGGCCATCGGCTGGTTGCGCGGCGACATGGCGGGCGGCGATGGCCCCGGTGGCGCCAGGGCGGTTTTCCACCACCACATTCTGCCCGAGCGCTACCTGCATGGCGGGTGCGACCAGCCGCGCCACCAGATCATTCGGCCCACCGGGGGCAAAGGGCACCACCAGCACCACCGGGCGGCTTGGCGCCCAGGCGCCTTGCGCGCGGGCTTGCGCGGCGAGCAGCGCCAAGGGCAGGCCCATCAGCAAGCGGCGATTGAACATCATGCATCTCCCCGTATTTTCCTGGGCCTACTAAGCATAAAGCGGCGGGGCGCGACAGCCAGGGCTTGATCCCCCACCCCGCTTTGTGCTTTACGCCCCGCTCCCCTGCCGGGCGCTAGGCAAGCGCGCGGCTATGCCCCTATGCGCGCCCCATCCCGGGGCCAGGGCTGAGCCAGCCAAAGGGAGATCACATGCCGCTATACGAATGCGTGTTCATCGCACGCAATGATATCACGCAACAGCAGGTTGAAGCCATTGC
>JBIKWX010000011.1:0-25169 GCA_044356095.1 Roseomonas sp. | reverse complement strand
CGCCGCGTTGAAAATAATCGAGGATCACGGCGCCCCCTGCCTTGACCCTGCCACACCCCCCTGCAATACGCCCCTCGCCTTGGGCGTTCCGGGGCAGAGCATCGTTGGGCTGAACCAGCGAATCCCGCGACAAGAGGCCGAACCACGCCATGCGCGATACGGGCGAATATCTTTTCACCTCGGAATCCGTTTCCGAAGGCCATCCCGATAAGGTGGCGGACCGCATTTCAGATACCGTGCTGGATGCCTTCCTGACCGCTGATCCCTATGCCCGCGTCGCTTGCGAAACGCTGGTCACCACCAATCGCGTGGTGCTGGCGGGCGAAGTGCGCGGCCCCGCGGAAATTACCCCGGAATACCTGATCCATCTGACGCGGCTCGCGATCCATGACATTGGGTATGAACAGGAAGGCTTTCATTGGCAGCACGCCGATATCGCCTGCCATTTGCATGCCCAATCGGCGCATATCGCGCAGGGTGTGGATGCAGCCGGCAATAAGGATGAAGGCGCGGGCGACCAGGGCATCATGTTCGGCTATGCCTGCCGCGAAACGCCGGAATTGATGCCGGCGCCGCTCTATTACGCGCATGAAATCCTGCGCCACATCAGCACGCTGCGCCGCGCCAAGGACAACGCCGTGGCCGGTCTGCTGCCGGACGCGAAAAGCCAGGTGACCTTGCGCTATGTGGATGGCAAGCCGGTGGGGGCGACCTCCATCGTTGTCTCCACCCAGCATGAGGCTGCGCTGGAACAGGCCGACATCAAGCGCCTGCTGCGCCCGATTGTGGAATCCGTGCTGCCTAAGGGCTGGATGTGCCCGGATAGCGAATTCTACGTGAACCCAACCGGCACCTTCATCATTGGTGGGCCGGATGGCGATTGCGGCCTGACCGGGCGCAAGATCATCGTGGATACCTATGGCGGTGCGGCGCCGCATGGTGGTGGCGCATTCTCCGGCAAGGACCCGACCAAGGTGGACCGCTCAGCGGCCTATGCCGCGCGCTATGTCGCGAAGAATGTCGTGGCGTCTGGCCTCGCGGATAAGTGCACCATCCAGGTGAGCTACGCGATTGGCGTCTCAAAGCCGCTATCGGTCTATTTCGACCTGCATGGCACGGGCAAGGATGTGGATGAGGCGAAACTGGCGAAGGTGATTGACGGCATGGTCAATCTCTCCCCGCGCGGCATTCGTGAACATCTGAAGCTGAACCGCCCGATCTATGTGCCGACCAGCGCCTATGGCCATTTCGGCCGCGTGCCGGATCCAGCGAAGGGCACCTTCACCTGGGAAATGACCGATCTGGCGGATGAACTGCGGCGCGCCTTCGGGCGTTGAGGCGCTGATCGGATGAATTTTGGGGCGGTGGGTGAGAGCCTGCCGCCCTTTTCTTTTCAGGACTGCGCATGACCGCTGATCGTCCCCCGCTGGCTGATGGTGTGCCAGACCGGCTTTATGGCCGGCGCCGCGGCCACCCCTTGCGCCCGCGCCAGCAGCGTTTGCTCGACGAAACCTTGCCGCGCCTTCGTTTGACGCCAGCGCAAGCCGCCGATCCGCGCGCCGCTTTCGGCATGGGTGATGTGCCGCTTTGGTTGGAAGTCGGGTTTGGTGGTGGCGAACACACGTTAGATCAAATCGCGGCGCATCCCGAAGTTGCTTACATCGCCTCGGAAGTCTTCGAGAACGGCCTATGCGCCTTGCTCACGCGCCTGGTGCCGGAAGGGGCGGAGGCGAGCGGTGCCTTGCCGCGCAATTTGCGCCTTTGGCCGCAGGATGCGCGGCATTTGCTGCGCGCCCTGCCGGAAGCCAGTTTGGATCGGCTGTTTTTGATGTTCCCCGACCCCTGGCCCAAGGCGCGGCACGCCAAACGACGTTTTGTGCATCCGGAATTGCTGCCCATGGTGGCGCGCGCCATGAAGCCGGGCGGCATTTGGCGCATCGCATCCGATGATCCGACCTATCAGGATTGGGTGCGTGACTGCATGGGCGCGCAGGCATTTTTCACGCTGGAAAGCCTCGCGGAAACCCGCCCGTCTGGCTGGCCGCCGACCCGCTATGAAGCCAAGGCACTGCGCGAAGGGCGTCAGCCGCTTTATTGGGAATGGGTGAGGGTCGCGCAGGGCGCCTCAACCAACGCCCAATAATTCAACCTCAAAAATCAGCGTCGCATTGGGCGGAATGACGCCACCCGCGCCGCGCGCACCATAGCCAAGTTCGGGCGGGATGATCAGCGTGCGCTGCCCGCCAACCTTCATGCCGGCAAAACCCTGATCCCAGCCGCCAATCACATGCCCGGCGCCAAGCAGGAAGGAAAAGGGCTCGGCGCGGTCGCGCGAACTGTCAAATTTGCGTCCCTTGTTTTCGGGGGCTGCGCCATCGAACAGCCAGCCCGTGTAATGCACTGTAATATGCTGTCCTGGTGTCGCTTCGGCCCCGGTGCCGAGTTTCGTATCGACCATGGTTTCCTCCTGTTGTGCTTCTCACAAAAAGCAAGGCCCGGAAGCCGAAGCCCCCGGGCCTGATGCCCCATTCAGAAAGCTGGCTTATTCAGCCGCCTGTTCCAGCTTTTCCAAAACGCGCGGCGGCGACATGGGCAGCGCGTAGAAGCGCTTATGCGTCGCGCGATACATGGCGTTGGAAATCGCGGCCAGTGGCGGCACCAGCGGCACTTCGCCCACGCCACGCACGCCTTGCGGGTGCTTCGGGTTGGGGATTTCCAGCATCACCGCATCCAGCATCGGCAGGTCAGAACAAACCGGCATGCGGTAATCAAGGAAGGCGGGATTATCCACCTGGCCCTTGGCGTTGTAGATATATTCCTCATTCAACGCCCAGCCGATGCCCTGCGCCGCGCCGCCCTGCATCTGCCCTTCCACATAGGCCGGATGCACCGCGCGCCCGACATCCTGGAAGGACGTATAGCGCAGCACCTTCACGGTACCGAGTTCCGGGTCCACTTCCACATCGCAAATATGGGTCGCGAAACCGCCTTCGGCGCCCGTGGTGTTCAACTGCACGCCAGCCCCGATTGGCCCGCCGGTTTCCGTAGCCTTGGCTGCGATTTCCTTGAGGCTGAGTGGCGGGAATTGACCCGCATTGGCGCCGGCAGGGCGCGCTTCGCCATTGTCCCAAATCACCGCTTCGGGATCGATCTTCCAGATCTTGGCCGCACGTTCCTTGAGCTGCGTGATGACCTTTTCCGATGATTGCGTCACCACCATCGCGGAGGCAAATAGCACACGGCTGCCGCCCGTGAGGTTGGAATAGCCAATCGTCGCGGTATCGCCGATCAGCACGGAAACGCGCTTGTAATCAATGCCAAGCAATTCCGCCGTGATATTGGCGATGGACGCGCGTGAGCCACCAATATCCGGATGCCCGGTGGTGACAACCACATTGCCATCTTCCGTGATGTTCACCTGCGCGGAAGATTCTCCACCGGCATTGAACCAGAAGCCACTCGCGACCCCGCGGCCCTGATTGGGGCCAAGCGGCGCGCTGTAATGCGGATGCGCCATGGCAGCTTCGATGGTTTCCTTGAAGCCGATGCGCGGATAGACCGGGCCATGCGCGGCCTTGGTGCCTTCCTGCGCGGCGTTTTTCAGGCGGAGCGCCAGCGGGTCCATGCCAAGCTTTTCGGCCACTTCATCCAGCACGCATTCCACACCATAAGCGCCAATCGGCGCGCCCGGTGCGCGATAGGCAGCGACCTTCGATCGGTTGGACACCACATCAAAGCCCAGCGAATGCACATTCGGGATATTGTAGGGCGCGAATGCGCAGCCCGCCGCACCACGAATGGGCGAACCGGGCAAGGCACCTGCTTGCAGGTAGAAAGTGCCCTGCGCGGCGACAATGGTGCCATCCTTCTTCGCACCGATCTTGACGGTGCTGAAGGAGCCCGAGGTCGGGCCCGTCGCGCGCATCACTTCTTCGCGCGTCATCACCATCTTCACCGGGCGGCCGGATTTCTTGGCGAGCAGCAGCGCCACCGGTTCCAGATAGACAATCGTCTTGCCGCCAAAGCCGCCGCCGATTTCCGCCGGAATGGCGCGGATATCGCTTTGCGGCAGGCCGGTCAGGTAGGAGCACATCGCGCGGACCATGAATTGGCCCTGGCTTGAACTCCACACCGTTGCCTTGCCATCGGCAACACTGACCAGGCAGGCATGGGTTTCGATATAGCCCTGATGGACAGGGGCGGTGCGGAAGCTGCGTTCCACCACCACTTCAGCTTCGGCAAAGCCGGCATCCACATCGCCAAGCTTGTGTTCCAGCTTGCCCGCGATGTTGGAAGGCTTGCCGTCAAACTTGATGAAATCATGCAGGATCGGCGCATCGGGCTTGATCGCGTCTTCCGCGTCAATCACGAAGGGCAGAACCTCATATTCCACTTCGATCAGCTTCAGTGCCTCGGCTGCCACCTTTTCGGAAATCGCGGCAATGGCCGCAATCGGGTGGCCATGGAACAGCGCCTTTTCGCGCGCCATGATGTTGCGGCACATCCAGCGCATATCCTGAATGCCGAGCATCACAGAGTTGTCGAGCGGGAAATCCACCACATCCTTATGCGTCACCACAGCCTTCACACCGGGATGCGCTTCTGCCTTGGCAGTATTGATGGAAATGATGCGCGCATGCGGGTGCGGGCTGCGCAGCACCTTGCCCCAGATCATGCCGGGCATATTGGTATCGGCGGCATAGGCAGCGCGGCCCGTCACCTTTTCCGCACCATCCGGACGGATCGTGCTTTTGCCGATCCATTTGTTGGACATATCGTTCATCAGGCGGCCCCCCTCATTTCAGCGGCGGTTTCAAGCACGGCGCGAACAATCTTGTCGTAACCCGTGCAACGGCAAAGGTTGCCAGCCAGGCCGAAGCGCACTTCGGTTTCGGTCGGGTTCGGGTTTTTTTCGAGCAAGGATTTGGCCGCAATCAGCACGCCCGGCGTGCAGATGCCGCATTGCAGCGCGGCCATTTCCAGGAATTTGCGCTGCAGCGGGTGCAGATCGCCACCCTGCGACATGCCTTCAATGGTGCCGAGTGACTTGCCTTCGGATTCCACCGCCAGCATCAGGCAGGCGCAAACCAGGCGGCCATCCACGGTGATGGAACAGGCGCCGCAATCGCCCGTGCCGCAGCCTTCCTTGGCGCCGGTCAGGCCAAGCGGGCCACGCAGCGCATCCAGCATGCTGTCATGCGCGTCGCATAGGAACTCCATCGGTTCCCCATTGATGGTGGTAGAAACATGCATTTTGGACATGAGATCAGCTCCGGCTCGCGCGTTCAGCGGCAATGGCGACAGCGCGCTTCAACAGCACGCCGGCAACCTTGGTGCGATAGGCAATGGTGCCTCGCTTGTCATTGATGGGGCGGCAGGCGGCGCTGCAAGCCGCAGCAGCAGCGGCGACCGCAGCGGGTTCCAGCCTGGTGCCGACCAGCGCCTTGCCGGCGGCTTCCACCAGCATCACCACCGGCGCCACGGCGCCAAGGCCAACGCGCGCGGCGGTGCAAACGCCATCCTTCATGGTCAGGCTGACACCGCAGCCCACCACGGCGATATCCATTTCCGTGCGCGGGATCATGCGGAGATACGCATCGCCCGAACCGGCAGGGCGCGCGGGCAGGGTGAAGCTCACCAGAATTTCACCGGGCGCGAGGTTGGTCTTGCCCGGACCTGCGGGGAAGGCTTCCACCGGCATTTGCCGGCGACCATTTGGCCCCTGGAGGGTGACCACCGCGCCGGCAGCGACCATGGCCGGCACGCTATCGCCAGCGGGCGAACCATTGCAGAGATTGCCGCCCGGTGAGGCACGGCCCTGCACCTGCTTTGACCCGATCAGGTTCACCGCTTCCAGCACACCCGGCCACACCTTGCCGAAGCGCGGATGATCGGAAAGAGAAGCGGCGGAGACCGCCGCACCCACGGTAAAACTGCCATCGGCGTTTTCCGTAATGCGGTTCATTTCGCCGATTTTCTTGATATCCACAATCAAGCCGGGCGCTGCGATGCCAGCGCGCATCTGCACCAGCAGATCCGTGCCGCCTGCCAGAATCCGTGCAGCCCCCTGGGCCGCGGCAAAGGCGCTGACCGCTTCATCAAGCGTCTGCGGCGCCAAATATCGAGTATCCGTCATGAGCGTTCCTGTCGTCCTTGCCTTGCTTGTGACACCCCGGGTCAGGGGGCCATTCTTCCTCAGGCACTTACACTGGAACAAGGCTATAGGGACGCGCAAGATCGGCATAGCCCCCGGCCGGCAAATGGGCGTGATTCGGGCATTGCGGGCTTTGGCCCGCGGGCCATGCTACAGGAGGCTATCTGATGCGGGAGGAAAACATGACCAAGCAGCTATGGGGCCGCCGCGCGGCCTTGATTGTCGGTGGGGCGCTTTTGGCGGCGCCGCGCCTTGCGCGTGCTGCCTGGCCGGAACGGCCCATCCGCATCATCGTGGCCTTCCCGCCTGGCAGTTCCACCGATGTCGTGGCGCGCGCCCTGGCGGCGCGGTTGGAGTCGCTGCTCGGCCAATCCGTGCCGGTGGAGAATCGTGGTGGCGCCGGGGGCAATATCGGCACCCAGGCGGTGAAGGGCGCCACCGATGGCCATACGCTGCTGATGCACAGCACGGCCTTTTGCGTGAACCCATCGCTCTATCGCGCGGCGGGGTATGGCTTGGATGATTTCACGACCATCGCGGTGGTCGCGACCGCGCCCAATGCGTTTTTCGTCCATCCTTCGGTGCCGGCGCGCAACCTGACCGAGCTGCTTGCCCATATGCGGGCCAATCCCGGCATGGCCTATGCCCATTCCGGCACCGGCACCACGCCGCATCTTGGGGCGGAATTGCTGTTCCGCACGCTGGCCAAGGTGGAAGCAACCCCCGTCGCCTTCGGCCCCGCCCAGGCGGCGACTGCCGTGCTCGCCAATCAGGCGCCGATCGGCAGCACCAGCCTGCCGCCCGCTCTGCCTTTGATCCGTGAAGGCCGGGTGCGCCCGATTGCCGTCGCGGGGGCCGAGCGTGACCCGACCCTGCCCGATGTGCCGACAGTGGCCGAGCAGGGCTTTCCGGGCTTTGCCGCTTCCACCTGGTTCGGGCTTTTCGCCCCGGCGCGGCAATCATCCGATTCCTTGGCGCGGCTTGCTGCCGAAGTGCCGCGCGCCATGGCGGATCAGGAATTGAAGGCGCGGCTTGCCACGCTGTCACTGACCGATCCCGGCCTTTCCGGCACGGCGGCAGCCGATTTCGTGCGGCGAGAGGCGCAGATCTGGGCCGAAGTGGTGCGCAGTTCCGGCGCGACGGCGGATTAAGGGTGAGGTAGCGCATAAATAAAGCCCGCCTTTTCAGGCGGGCTTTTCTTGGAACAGTTGAGGCGGATCAGGCCGCGCGCTTAACCCCCTGCGCGGCTGAATTTATCGCGCCACGCACCGCCGCGATCAGCCGATCCACAGCGGCGACGCTTTCCGCATTCTGCGCAAAGGCAAGGCCGATGCGCCCGCCTTCCGTCAGCACCACGCGCGCTGTCAAGGCAGCGCCTGCACCAGGCAGGGCAAGCTCCACCATCGCGCCGGGCTTGAAGGCGCCATCGCCATGCAGGCTTGCGCCATCACGCGCGATTTCGATCAAGGCGGCCTGTTGAGCCGTGCCACCCTTGGCCGCGATCAGCATCGGCGTGCCGGCGCCATTCACCCTTTCCCAATCGGTACGCATGCCAACCAGGAAGCCATCCACCTGCTCCCCAAGCCGCCCCGTGACATCGGCCACCGTCTCGGCAGCGGTTTTCACCGTGCCACTGGAAGCGCGCGCCCCTTCGGCCACGTCCGAGACTTCCCGCATTGCACGTGCCGCTTCGTCATTCTGCTTCGCAACTGATTGCACGCTGGCCGAGATGTCACGCGTCACCGCATCCTGTTCTTCAACAGCGGCGGCAATCGCGCCGGCCACGCCATTCACGCGCTGAATGGCATTGGCCACTTCCTGCACCGCGCCCACCGCATCGCCGGTTGCGGCCTGAATGGCGCTGATTTGTGCGCTGATCTGTTCCGTCGCGCGGGCGGTTTGCGACGCCAGCGTTTTCACTTCGGATGCCACCACCGCAAAGCCCTTGCCGGCATCGCCCGCACGTGCTGCTTCAATCGTGGCATTCAAGGCCAGAAGATTGGTCTGGCCCGCGATATCCGTGATCAGCCGCACCACATCACCAATCTGATCAGCCGATTCAGCAAGGCCGCGCACCGTGGCACCGGTTGCATGGGCGCGTTCCACCGCATCCTGCGCCGCCCGCGCCGCTTCCGCGACCTGGCGAGAGATTTCGGTGACGGAGGCGGTCATTTCCTCGGTCGCGGCGGCGACAGCGGAAAGATTGCTGGAATTCTGCTGCGCCCCTTCCGCCGTATCTGCCACGCGATTGCGGGTCTGTTCCGTGGCGGATGCCATGGACACTGAAGCTTCGCGCATGCCACCGGCCGAATCACGCAGCCGATCCATGATGGTGGCAACTGACCCACCAAATTCCTGCGTCAGGCTTTCCACCATAGCCTGGCGCCGATCCCGTGCGGCGCGTTCAATGGCTGCATTGGCTTCAAAGGCGGCATTGGCTTCGGCCTGTTCGCGGAATTTTTCGAGTGCTTCGGCCATGGTACCGACCTCATCACTGCGGCCACGGCCGGGGATGGTGAGCGCCGTATCGCCCTCAGCCAAACGCCCCATGGCACTGGTCATATCCGTGAGGGGCCGCGCAATACGCTGCGCCGCCATCAATGAAACCGGAATGGCGAGCGCGAGTACGGCCAGCGCAGCAAGACCAATCAACCACAAGACCTTCTGCATCGCGGCATCAAAGCCCGCACGCGGCAGGGCGATCATCATGGCGCCGGCCGCATTGCCAGACAGGTCACGCAGCGGTTGCAGCGTGATCACATGGACACCCTTGCCAGGCAAGGTCACTTGCAAACCGCTGATGGCTTGGCCCTGGCGCTGCGCATTCAGAATAACCTCGGGAAGGCTTTCGGCCTTCAACCCTTCCACCGTGCTGGTGACCAATTGCCCGGCGCCGAAAAGCGCAGCCTCACCGGCGGCCAGCTTGCCAAGTTCCGCGACCACGGCGGGCGTCAGGCGCGTTGCCACCTTGATGGTGCCGATGATACGGCCCTCGGCATTCTTGACCGGCAGCGCCGCACCTGTCGCGAATTGGCCTGAGGTTGGTGAAACCTCGCTCCCCAGCAGGGGATTTCCCAATAGGGCCGCGGCAACATCCGGCACCTTTGACTTGTCATCACCAAAGCGCGTTGGCGCATGCCCGCGCATCATGATGCGCCCCGATGTATCGGTGATTTCCAGCACGGCGACGGTCGGGTCCAGGGCACGCAGCCCCGCAAGGGCGGTGACCAGAATATCGCGCATCCGCGCCGCATCATTGGCCGCCATGGCAGTGACCAGGTCGGGCCGCGCCGCGATAGTGGCGGCATAGCCCGACATGCGGCGCGCGGAATTGTCCAATTCACGCTCCGCGAGCGATGAGGCGCGCGTGAGCGCCTGGTTCATCTGATCATCATGGTCACTTTCCACCGCCCAAAAGGCGCCGGCAGCCGCAAGCAAGGCGGCGAAAACCGCCGGCACAAGGGCCAGCATAAGCAAGCGGGGGCGCAATCCCGAAAAACGACGCGCGGTGGTGGCCATGAAAATCCTCCAGCAAATGGAGGCCCATCATCGCCGGAGGGGATGAAAAAAAAGTTTCAGTTCTGTGATACGTGCCGAAGATTGCGCAAATTTCAGCTAAATTGCTGCTTCACGCAGCATCATCCGCGCATCACTATGCCAAATCTTATCAAATCGTTGAAGCCAACGATCCGCCTGAGTTTCGCCACTGGCTATAATTGCATCAAGCGGATCAAGAAATAGCCCTTCATCCAGCCCGCGCGCCGCCAGCCCATCACGCGCAATCGCCAGCACATCGCGCCCAACATCGCGCAAGGACCGGCCCTGAATGGTCGCGGTCAGCCCTTCACGCGGCACGGCTTCGCGCAGCGCGCGAATCTCAGCAACACGCCAACCCCGCGTGAGGGCACGCGCCGCCTTTTGCGCGGCGTCATCATAAATCAAGCCCACCCAAAAGGCCGGCAGCGCATTCAGCATGGAAGGGGCGCCCGCATCCGCGCCGCGCATTTCCAGAAACCGCTTCAACCGCACATCGGTGAATACCGTGGTCACATGATCCGCCCAATCGCCCATGGTGGCGGATTGGTCCGCAAGCTTTTCGGCGCGGCCTTCCAGAAAGGCGCGGAAGCTCTGCCCCGCCGCATCCAGCCATTGGCCATCACGCATGATGAAATACATGGGCACATCCAGTACCCAATCGGCGAAGCGTTCAAAGCCAAAGCCATCTTCGAACACCACACCAGGAATGCCGGTGCGGTCCGGGTCCGTATCAGTCCAGACTCGGGCGCGGAGGCTCCGATAGCCGTTCTTCTTGCCCTCCGCGATCGGGGAATTGGCGAATAGCGCGGTGGCAAGCGGCTGCAGCGCCAGCGACACGCGGAGCTTTTCCACCATATCCGCTTCATCGCCGAAATCGAGGTTCACCTGCACGGTGCAGGTGCGTAGCATCATATCCAGCCCCATGGCGCCGACGCGCGGCATATAATTGCGCATGATCGCGTAGCGGCCCTTCGGCATCCAGGGCATGTCTTCGCGCTTAGCGAGCGGATGAAAGCCAATCGGCGCAAAGCCCAGGCCCAAGGGGGCAGCGACGTCGCGCACCTCATCCAAATGCTGGAACAGCTCGGCGGAAACATCGTGCAAATTGGGCAAGGCCGCGCCGGAAAGCTCAAACTGCCCGCCGGGTTCCAGGCTGACGGAAGCCGCACCGCGCTTCAGGCCAATCGGGTTGCCCCGATCCAGGATCGGTTCCCAGCCCTTGGCCATCAGCCCTTCCAGCATGGCGCGGATGCCCCGGGGTTCGTAGGGCGGCGGCGCGTAATCACTCAGGCGGAAGCCGAATTTTTCATGCTCGGTGCCGATGCGCCAGGCGGATTTGGGCTTGCAGCCGGCGGCGAACCATTCCGCCATTTGGCGGGTGGAGGTGATGGGCGTGGGATCGGACTCGCCGGGATTGGACATCAAAACCTTCCAGGGGCGCCGCCGGGACGGCGCGAAACGTAATCAGGACCAGTCACCCGCCAGGGCGGCGAGGACCGCAAGCCCCGCAACCGCCGCCGTTTCCGCCCGCAGGATGCGGGGGCCAAGGCCGATGGTCTTAACAAAGGGGTAGCTTCGGGCGGCGTCAAGTTCGGCGCGGTCAAAGCCACCTTCCGGGCCGATCAATAGCCCAAGCGGCAGGCGCTGCCCAGCAAGGGCATTTGGCAAGGGTGCCGCGCCGCTGCGTTCGGCGGCCATGAAGATCGGCGTGCCATCCCAGGCGCCTAGCGCCGCGTGCAACGGCATGGCGGCGTGGATGACAGGTAGGCTTAATCTCTCACATTGCTCCGCCGCGCCGCGAGCAATGGCAGCCAGCCGCGCCTGGTTCACCCGATCCGCGACGGACCGGCGTGTGATGACGGGATGAATGGCGGCAACGCCCAATTCGGTCGCCTTTTCCACCAGCCATTCCATGGCATCGCGCTTGAGTGCCGCGACTATCAGACGAAGATCAGGCTCTGGCGCCGGTATGCGGCTTTGCGCTTCCAGCGCGATGCGGCAGCGATCCTTCCGAAGCGCCGTGATCCGCCCCGCCCATTCGCCATCTTCTGCGTTGAAGACCAGAACGGCATCGCCCACGCCACGGCGCAGCACCGCGCCCAGATGATGCGCCTGGCCGGGCTCAGCCTCTATCTCAAGGCCGGCGGCAAGGTGGGTTTCAAGATGAAGGCGCGGGGTGGACATGGCGGGGTTCCCCAGTCCTTATAGCCCCATGAGTGGCCATACCGATATCCGCACCAGTGGTTGGGTGGCGCGCCTGCCGCAGGCCTGGCGCCCCTATGCGCTGCTGATGCGCCTGGATCGGCCCATCGGGTCCTGGCTGCTCTTCCTGCCAGGGCTTTGGGCCTTTGCCCTGGTGGCGCCGGACTGGCGCCAGGGCTTGTGGCTGACCGCCTTGTTTGGCCTGGGCGCTGTGCTGATGCGCGGTGCGGGTTGCGTGGTGAATGATCTGTGGGATCGGGATTTGGACCGGCAGGTGGAACGCACGGCGGGGCGGCCGCTCGCGTCCGGGGCGCTGCGGGCACGGCATGCCTTGGTGTTTCTGGCGCTGGTGCTGGCGGTGGCCTTGCTGATCCTGCTGCAATTGAACCGCACGGCGCAGGTGCTTGGTGTGGCGTCCTTGATCCCGGTAGTGCTTTACCCTTTGGCCAAGCGCGTGACGGATTGGCCCCAGGCTGTGCTTGGGGTGATATTCTCCTGGGCCGCACCCATGGGCTATGCGGCGGTGACGGGCGGGCTGGATGTAGCGGCCTTCGCGCTTTGGGCGGCCGGGTTTTTCTGGATTTTGGGCTATGACACGATCTATGCGCATCAGGACCGGGAAGATGATGCGCTGGTGGGCATCAGATCATCCGCACTGCGCCTGGGCGAAAAGACACGCCCCTTCCTGATCCTTTGCTACGGGCTTACCATGGCGTTGCTGGCTTTGGCCGGGTGGCTGGCGGGGCTGGCGCCTTGGTATTTGCTGGGGCTGGCACTTCCGGGCGCGATGTTGGCGCGGCAGGTGATCCGGCTTGATATCGCTGACCCGGCGCTGTGCTTGCGCCTGTTCAAGGCCAATCGAGATGTCGGGCTTGCGATTGCCGTGGCCTTCCTGCTGGGCCGGCTGTGACCGCCGAGGAATTCGTCGCGGCGCAAACGGTGGTGTCTCGTGCGCCCTTGGTGCCGGAAATCGCTCTGCATTTGGCAAGCGAGATCACACCGATCTGGCAGGCGACCGAAGCCTGGCTTGCCGAGCAGAACATTGAGCCACCCTTCTGGGCCTTTGCCTGGCCGGGTGGGCAGGCTTTGGCGCGGGCGGTCTTGGATCAACCCGCGCTGGTCGCCGGCAAGCGCGTGCTGGATTTCGCCGCCGGCTGCGGCATTGCTGCCATTGCTGCCGCACAGGCCGGCGCGGTGTTGGTGGAAGCGGCCGAAATTGACCCTCTGGCGCTGGCCGCCGTGCGGCTGAATGCCGCCTTGAATGGCGTTGCGGTGGCAACCCCGCCCGGTGATGTCGTGGGTGCGGCCTGCCGCTGGGATGTGATTTTCGCGGGCGATGTTTGCTACGAAGCGCCGATGACCGCGCATATCCTGCCCTGGCTGCGTGGCCTTGTCGCGGCGGGGGCAGAGGTGCTGATCGCCGATCCGGGCCGCGCCTATTTGCCGAAGGCCGGGCTTGATCCCGTTACGCGTTACTCGGTGCCGACCACGCGCGAATTGGAAGATCGTGAAACTCGGGACGTGACCATCCATCGCCTGCTTGCGTGATGCGCTTGCGGGGCGTGCCGCTATCGTTGCAGGCTTACTGAAACATTCAGGAGGAACCCATGGCCGCTTACGCCCACCCGGACGCGATTGTCAGCACCGCATGGCTTGCCGCCAATCTGGGTGACCCCAATCTCCGCATCTTCGATTGCACCACCTATCTTTTGTATGAAACTGGCACGGGCCGCCCCTATTCCATCAAAAGCGGGCGAGAGGATTACGATGCCGGCCATATCCCCGGCGCCGGTTTCCTTGATCTGCAGGGCGAGCTTTCGGATCGCACCAGCCGCTTCAACTTCACCATGCCAGCGCCGGATGATCTGGCGGCACGGCTGGCGGCGCGCGGCATTGGGGATGGCACGCGCGTGGTGCTCTATTCCCGCAAGACCCCGCAATGGGCGACGCGCGTCTGGTGGATGATGCGCGCCATTGGCTTTGACGATGCCGCGATATTGGATGGCGGGATTGATGCCTGGATGGCGGAAGGCCGCGCCATTGCCACCGCTGAGACCCGTTATGCTCCCGCAACGCTACGCGCCAAGCCTCGGCCTGGTTTGTTTGTTGGGCGCGATGAAATGCTGGCGGCGATTGGTGATGGCGGCACTTGTTCCATCAATGCGCTCGCACCTGATCTGCATAGCGGGGAGAATGCGCGCTATGGCCGACCGGGGCGCATCCCCGGCAGCGTCAACCTGCCGGCGGCGTCCTTGTTTGAAGCGGGCAGCTTCAAGCTGAAGGCGCCAGATCAGGTGGCGGCGGCCTTTGCCGCGATTGGCGCGGATAAATCGAAACGCAAGCTGATCTATTGCGGCGGCGGCATTGCCGCGACACTCGATGCCTTTTTGCTGCATCAGCTGGGGCATGAGGATATCGCGGTGTATGATGCCTCCATGAATGAATGGGCGAAGGATGAGAGCCTGCCGATGGAGGTGGGGTGAACTTATCGCGTCGCCTGCTCCAAAAACCGCAGCAGCGCCGCCAAATCCTCGGCATTATCCACGCGCTGCACCGGCATTTTCGTTCCCGGTGTCACCACATCGGGGCCGCGCGTAAATAGGTCGCCGATGGTGGTCGCGTCCCAAATGATATCCCCGCGTGCGAGGCGTTCCGAATAGATATAGCCAGGCAGGGACCCCATGCGGCGGCCGAAAATGCCGTGCAGATGCGGCCCGGCCATGGGTCCGGCCTCGGCGGTCAGGGCATGGCAGGCGCTGCAGGCGCGAAACACTTGCGCGCCATGCGAATCCAGCCCCGGCGGCAGGTCGGTGCTGGCGGGGGCGGCGATGGGGCCAATGGCGCGGCCGCTCAGCGCATTCCAGCGGCGCACTTGCCGGTCAGCGCCGCCGGTCCAAAGCAGCCGCCCATCGGGGGCGAAGGCCACGGACCAAACCGGCAGGCCAGGGCCTTCCAGCGTGTGCATCAGGCGCGCTGTCTCCAGCCCCCAGATCGTCACATTGCCGCCGAGGGAGGCGACAGCCAGGCGCGCGCCCGCGGCATCAAGGCTGAGGGCAACGATGGGTCGGCTGCCAGCCTCTATTTCGCGCATGGCGCCATTGGGCGCGATCAGGCGCAGCACACCATCCACACCGCCGGCGGCGAGGCCCCCGTCAGGCAGGGCGACAAGGGCGTTTAGCGGCAGGCCAATTTCGGCGATGATCTGATTGCTGCCATCGGCGGCCCAAAGGCGGATGGTGCCATCAAAGCCCGCGCTGATCAGCGCGCCATCGGGGCGGAAGGCAACGGCATTAACCTGCCCGCGATGCCCTTCCAGGATTTGTGCGCTGCCATCGGCAAGATTCCAAAGACGCACCGCGCCATCCCAAGCGGCGGACGCCAAAAACCCGCCATGCGCGGCAAGCCCTGCAATCTGCCCGCTATGCCCTTCCAGGATTTGCGCTGGCGCCGCACCAAGCCCCGGCGCCCAAACTGCGATGCGCCCGCCTTCGCCGGCGCTGGCGATCCGCCCATCGGGCAGCAGCGCAAGCGCATTGACGCTGCCGCGATGCCAGCGCGCCACCGCGCGTGCCTGACCAGCCCGCGCATCCCACAGGATCACGGCGTGATCGAAGCCGGCGGAGACAATGTGCTGCCCATCGGGCAGGGGCAAAACGGCGCGCACTGGCCCGCCATGGCCGGAAAGGTCCTGCGCCAGCGCGGGCGCGGCCAGCAGCAGGAAGACCCAAAAAAGCCACCGCATCACATCACCACGCCGCCGCTGACATGGATGGATTGCCCGGTGATGTACCCCGCGCCCGGTGACGCAAGAAAGGCGATGGTCGCTGCCACATCATCGGGCGTGCCAAGGCGCTTCAGTGGAATGCGCGCAATGATCTCCTCCCATTGCGCCGCCGATAATGCGGCATGGGCGCCAGGGTCTTTGCGCGTATAGCCAGGCACCACCGCATTCACCGTGACTGTCGGCGCCCATTCAATGGCGAGCGCGCGGACCAGCGCTTCCACGGCGGCCTTGGCGGCGGCGGAGGCCGGGAAGGTCGTGACATCATTGCGAAACAGGTGCGCCACAAAGGAAGAAACCGCGATCAGGCGCGGATTATGGCCCGCTGCCAGATGCGGCGCGGCAGCGCGCGCCAGGCGCAGCAGGCTGAAGGTAATCGCCTCATGGCTTTTGGCGAAGCCTGCATCGGTTAGGGTCGCGATGGGCGTGCGGTCGGCAAAGCCGGCATTGGCCACCAGCACATCCAGCCCGCCGAGTGCAGCGATACTTTCCGCCACCAAGCGCGCCGGGGCCTCGGCTTCGGTGAAATCGGCGAAGGCTTCGGTGACAGTCGCGCCTTTCTCCCGCGCGGCGGCAGCAACGCGCGCCAAGGCTTCGCGATTGGCCCTGGTGTGCAGCATCAGCGCCATTCCTGGCGCGGCGAAGGCGCGGGCGGTGGCAGCGCCAATGCCGCTCGCTGCCCCGGTAATCAAAATGCGTCTTGCCGCCATGTTCCCGCTCCCTGCCTGAGGCCCAAGGATAAGCCAGCGCGGCGCCATTGCCAGCCCCGCCTGCCCGCCCCATCCTGTCCCCCAATCACTCATCCAAGGGAATGCCAGATGACATTGACCGTGCTTGAACCCGAAGGGCTCTATCCCGAGACGGATTTGGAACAGCGCATTATGGGGCCAGGTGTTCGCATTCTGCAGGGGGCGTGCAAGGCATCCCTCGCGGAATTGCCCGATGCGCTCTGCCAGCAGGCGGAAGGGCTGATGACGCTCAGGATGGCGGTGCCCGCGGATCAGATTGCGCGTTTCCCGAAGCTCAAGGTCGTGATCCGCATGGGGGTGGGGTATGATCGGGTGGATCGCGCAGCCTGCGCGGCGCGGGGCATCAAGGTCTGCAATGTGCCGGATTACGGCACGCAGGAAGTGGCGGAATTCGCGGTGCTACTGGCGCTTGGCCTGCGGCGCGGTTTGACCCTTTATCACGACACACAGTGCGGCCCGACGCCCGCGAAATGGGCGGTGATGCCCCACCCGGCGGTGCGCCGGCAGGATGTGCAGACCTTCGGCATTCTGGGCCTCGGGCGCATTGGCACGGCAGCCGCTTTGCGCGCCAAGGCGCTTGGCTATCGCGTGGTGTTTTACGATCCCGCCTTGCCCAATGGGTCAGACCGCGCCATTGGTGTCACGCGCTGCCGGACCATGGATGAAATGCTCGCACAAGCGGATGTGCTTTCGATCCATTGTCCCCTCACGCGCAAAACGCGGGGTTTGATTGGGGAGCGTGAATTGCGCTTGCTGCCCAAGGACGCCGTGGTGGTGAATACGGCGCGCGGCCCCATTCTGGATATTGATGCTTTGGAGCGTGTGTTGCGTGATGGGCATGTCGCGGCGGCGGGGCTGGATGTGATCCCGGTGGAACCGCCGGTGGACCCCGTGCCGTCACTTCTGCAAGCCTATCGCAACAAGGAAGAATGGCTCGCGGGTCGGCTGATCATCACGCCGCATATCGCCTTCCATACGCCGCAAGCCTGGGATGATATTCGCCTGAAAAGTGCGGAGACGATGCGCGATGTGCTGGTGGAGGGGTTGAATACCAATGTCATCCCGCCTGACTCTGATTGATTGGGCGGGCTGATTTCCGGGCGGGCCGGCGCTATATGTCGCGGCAAAAGACAGGGGGTTTCCGATGAATAGACGCACCATGCTGGCCGCGCCCTTGGCCGCGCCTTTGCTAGCCTCTGCCGCCAGCGCGCAAGCCCAGGCGGCGCTGGTGACCGAGGAATTCATGATCCCCGCCGGCGATGCGGGGATTGAGTTGTTTCTCCGCAACAAGCGCCCAGAAAACCTGACGAGCTTCTCCCCGGCGCGGACGGTGATTTTCGTCCATTGCGCGACCTATCCGGCGCATACGGCCTTCGATCTGCCGCTCGGTGGCTTGTCCTGGATGGATTACATCGCCGGCCAAGGCTTTGACGTGTGGTGCCTGGATATTCGCGGCTATGGCCGCAGCACCCGCCCACCTGAAATGAGCCAACCGCCCGAGGCCAATCCGCCCATCGTGCGTGGTGAGACGGCGGTGAAGGATATCGGCACCGCCGCGGCCTTCATTCGTGATAGGCGGAATGTCGCGAAGCTGGTGCATATCGGCTGGTCCTGGGGCAGCACGCTGATGGGCCGCTTCGCCGCTGATAACCCCGCTTTGGTGGAACGGCTGGTGCTGTTTGCGCCCCCCTGGCTGCGCGATGGGCCAAGCCTGGCTGGTGGTGCCGCACCTGCCACGCTTGGCGCCTATCGCACCGTGACGCAGGCGCAGGCGCGGGAACGCTGGATGACAGGCGTGCCGGAAGGCAAGCGCGCCGGCCTGATCCCGCCCGGCTGGTTTGAACATTGGGCCGGCGTCACCTGGGCGACCGATCCGGAAGGCATGCGGCGCAATCCGCAGACACTGCGTGCGCCGAATGGCGTGCTACTGGATAGCCGGGAATATGCGCAGGCCGGGCGCCCCTTCTGGGACCCCGCCAAGGTCACGGCACCCACCTTGCTGGTGGTGGGGGAATGGGACCGCGATACGCCGCCCAGCATGGCACTCGCGATTTTCCCGCTGCTGACGAATAGCCCCGGCAAGCGCCTGGTGGTGCTGGGGGAGGGCACGCATACGATCCTGATGGAACGCAATCGCGGCGCGCTTTTTCAGGCGGTGCAGGGTTTCCTGGCGGAAGCCTCTGCCTGACGCCGCGTCTTGCCCCACACCATGCTAAATCCTGTCTGAACGAATCGGAGACCGCCTTCCATGTCCAAACCCGCCTCCTCGCCCGGCCTGGTGGTTGATCGCAACCTCGCGCTTGAACTGGTGCGCGTGACGGAAGCCGCGGCGCTCGCCGCTTCCCGCTGGATCGGCCGCGGCGACAAGAACGCCGCCGATGGCGCCGCGGTGGAAGCCATGCGCAAGGCCTTTGATACGGTCGCCATCACCGGCACGGTGGTGATCGGCGAAGGTGAGATGGATGAGGCGCCGATGCTCTATATCGGCGAAAAGGTCGGGCTTTACGCCAAGGCCGGCGGCGGGCCGGAAGTGGATATCGCGGTGGACCCGCTGGAGGGGACCTCCATCACCGCCAAGGGCGGGCCGAATGCGATTGCGACTGTGGCGCTGGCGGAAAAGGGCGGGTTTTTGCATGCGCCGGATATCTACATGGACAAGCTCGCGGTCGGGCCTGGCCTGCCGGAAGGCATTGTGGATCTGGATGCGAAGCCTGAGGAAAACCTCCGCGAATTGGCGCGCGCCAAGAAATGCGAGATTGGCGATCTGATGGTCTGCACTTTGGATCGTGACCGGCATAAGGAAATGATCCGCGCCTGCCGTGCGGCTGGTGCGCGCATCATGCTGCTGGGGGATGGCGATGTATCCGGCGTTATTGCGGTCAGCCAACCCGAAGCGGGCGTGGATATCTATATGGGCTCGGGCGGCGCGCCTGAGGGTGTGTTGGCGGCAGCGGCCTTGCGCTGCATTGGCGGGCAGATGCAAGGCCGGCTGATGTTTGAGAATGAGGATCAGGTCGCGCGCGCGCGGTCCATGGGCATTACCGATCCCAATCGCAAATACAGTGTCGAGGAAATGGCCAAGGGCGATGTGATGTTTGCCGCAACAGGCGTGACCAGTGGCGCCATGCTGCGCGGTGTGCGGCGCTTTGCCGGTGGCGCCTATACGCATTCCATCGTCATGCGGTCCAAATCCGGCACGGTGCGCTATGTGGAAGGCCATCATAATTTCGCGCGCAAGCCGAGTGCCTTCATTGCCTGATCAGGACAGCATTTTGCATGGATGACAGCGCGGCCCCCGGCCCGGTGCTTGGCGTGGCAAACAGCGTCACCGGGCGCAGCTGGCAATGGCGCGCGGGCGATGCGCGGATTGGGCTTGGCATTGCGCAGCGGCTAGAAGTGCCTGAGATGCTGGGCCGCTTGCTCGCCGCGCGCGGCATCGGCCTTGATGATGCGGCGGATTTTCTGGAACCCAAGCTGCGCGCGCTGATGCCGGACCCATCCCGCCTCGCGGATATGGAAGCGGCGGCGGATCGCATCGCCGTTGCGGTGCGGAGCGGCGAACATGTCGCTGTATTCGGCGATTATGATGTGGATGGTGCCTGCGCGGGCGCGCTGATGACGCGGTTTTTGCGTGATCTGGGCTGCCAAGTGACACCTTACGTGCCGGATCGCATCCGCGAAGGCTATGGGCCGAATGCGCCGGCGATTGCGGCCCTTTGCGATGCCGGCGCTTCGCTGATCATTTGCGTGGATTGCGGCATTGCGGCGGGCGTCGCTTTGGCCGCTGCGGATGGTCGCGCGGATGTTGTGGTGCTGGATCATCACAAGGCGGAAGGCGCGCTGCCGGCGGTGCTCGCCGTGGTCAATCCCAATCGCTTGGATTGCCCATCGGGCTTGCGGCATATTTGCGCAGCGGCAGTCGCGTTTCTGGCGGCCACGGCAAGCTTGCGTGTGCTGCGCCGCGCCGGGTGGTTCACCCGCCGAGGCGAACCTGACCTTCTCGCGCTGCTGGATATCGTGGCGCTGGCGACGGTGTGTGATGTCATGCCGCTGACAGGCTTCAATCGCGCGCTGGTGGCGCAGGGGTTGAAGGTACTCGCCAAGCGCGGGCGGATTGGGCTGGCTGCTTTATTGGATGTTGCCGGGCAGAAGGATATGCCAAGCGCGCATACGCTTGGCTTCATGCTGGGGCCGCGCATCAATGCCTCGGGCCGTATTGCGGAAGCGGATTTGGGCTTGCGCCTTTTGCTGTCCGAAGATGCGATTGAAGCGCGCGCCATGGCGGAAAAACTGGATGAGGTGAATAAGCGCCGGCAGGAAGTGGAAGGCGATATGCTGGGCGCGGCTTTGGCCATGGCGGAAGCGCAGGTCAAGGCCGGCCATGCCGTGCTGCTGGTGGCGGCGGAAGGCTGGCATCCTGGCGTGGTTGGCATTGTTGCAGGCCGTGTCAAGGAAAAATTCAATCGCCCGGCCTGTATGGCGGGCATTGCGGGCGGCATCGCCAAGGGATCGGGCCGGTCTGTTACCGGCGTTGATCTGGGTGCCGCCATTATTGCCGCGCGAGAATCTGGTTTGCTGGAAACCGGCGGCGGGCATCCGATGGCGGCGGGGTTTTCCTATCAGGCAGGGAAGGGCGAAGCCTTCCACGCCTTCCTTGAAGAGCGCCTTTCCCATGCCGCGAAACTACCGAGTGCGGCGGATTTGCTGGTGGAAGGCGCCATCACCGTGCCGGCGGCAACAACCGCGCTGGCGCAGGAGATCGGGCGCCTCGCCCCCTTCGGTGCGGGCAATGAGGAACCGATTTTTGCCCTCGCCCGCGCGCGGGTGGTGCGCGCGGATCGCATCGGCAAGGAAGGGGCGACGATCCGCGCCTTTGTTGAAGGTGAAGGCGGCGGGCGGCTCAAGACGATTTGCTTTCGCGCGAAGGAAGGCCCGCTGGCTGAGGCTTTGCTCTCACCCGATCGCACGCCCTTGCATTTATGCGGGCATTTGCGGGCGGAGAGCTGGAATGGAGATGTCAGCGTGGGCTTTCAGATTGTGGATGCGGCGCGCGCCTAACCAGCAATACTCAATGCTGCGGCCAGACAATCGGCGGCAGGCGCGTCAGCGGAATTTGCGCCGCACTCACCACACCATTTTGCAGGCCGATCGGAATTTCTGCGACCGGCGGTCCACCATTGGGCGGCCTGCGCGTCAGCAGCCCGACCGCGAATTTCGTACCATCCAAGGCGCGGCGTTGGATAAGGCCGGAACGCGCAAGGGAGTCCAGCGCCGCATTCGGATTGGTCACTGAAAGCGTACCCGCCAAGGCGGGTTGCAAAGCCTGATCAAGCCGGGCGGAAAGCCTGAGCCCCGCATCCAAATCCCCCCAGGCCAGGCGCAATTGCCGCACATCCAGCTTGCCATCTGAAGCGCGCCAGGCATCCAATTGCTCTCGCAGGCTCGGCAGCGGCAAGACGCTGCCATAAAGCGCGCCATCAAATTCAAGCCGCGCGAGTTTGGGGCCGAAGCCCGCAAGCGCCGGTGTGCGCAGCCAGGCGGGCGGCAGCGCCGCATCCTCGGCCGCGAATTGCAGCGTGAGCGCGGGTTCGGCATTGCGCGACCAATTCGCATCACCGCCCAGGCGGTTGATGGTGAGCACCCCATCCGGGGTTTGCGCCACAATGCCTTGCATCAGCGCATTGGCCCGGCGCGGCGGCTGGCCGGCTTCCAGCGGCAGCAGCGCTGCGAAGCGTTCGGTGGTGAAGGGGATGCGCGTGGCACCAAGCCTGAGCGCCTGCGGGCCGGTGGCTTCAAGCCTGAGCGCATCCGGCAAGGGCAAGGGTGTCGCGAGCGTGATCGCCTGCACCTGCCAGCCCATGCCTTGGCCGGCGGTCTCATCGCCGGGGCTTTCGATGGAAAGGCGCGGGATAATCAGCCGCGCGGCAAAGGGCCAGCCGCCGCGGTCCGGAATGCCGTGATTGATGGTCCAGCCCTGAGCGCGATGCTTGATCACCCAATCGCTGAAACCCTCAGCGAGCGCCCCGGTGCTCCAGCGCCAGAGCAGGCTCTGCCCGGCCACCAGGGCGGCGAGCAGGATCAGCACGCCAAACAGCGCCCGTCCAAGAATCGGCGCGCGGGAGGGTGGGGCTTGCTTGGCGTTCATGCTGCGCGCCGATATAGCGGGGATTGAATGCGCCCGCCATGACAACCGATATCGCATCCCTATTGGCCCCGGATGGGGATTTCTACGTCTTTGCCTATGGTTCGCTGATCTGGCGACCAGGCTTTGACCATGCGGCGCGTCATCCGGCGCTGCTGCGCGGCTTTCATCGGCGCTTTTGCCTGTGGAGCCACCGTTACCGCGGCACGCCGGAGCGCCCGGGGCTGGTTTTAGGGCTGGATCGTGGTGGCGCCTGCCGGGGGGCAGTGTTTCGCGTGCCTGGGCGCGCGGCGGCGGAGACACTCGCTTATCTGGATGCGCGTGAATTGCCGGATGGCGGAGAGGTTGTCTATCGCCGCCAGCTTTTGCCGCTGACGCTCTTGGATAATGGGCGGCGCGTGCCGGCCATTGCCTATGTCGCGAACCGCGCCTGCCGGCTTTATTGCGGCAAGCAACCGACCGATGTGCTGGCACGCGCGATTGATACGGGTCATGGGCAGATGGGATCGAACCGGGATTATTTGTTCAATACGCTGGATCATTTGGGGGAGATGGGCGTGCGTGATCGCGGGTTGGAGGCGATTGCGGCGCTGGTCGGGCGGTAATCCTGCTGGAGGTGTGATCGGCGACTTTGCCCGCGTCATCATCCCGCAGTAGCCGCCGAAAAATGAAAGCCCCGCCCTTCCCTCCGGATCAGCGCACTTAAAACCAATTGGCGCGCTTCGCCGCCGCCCGACGTTCCTCCCAGCGGTCCCACACCCTCTCATCCACCGCAACACCGCGTGCGTCGCATGCGACCACATGGCTCGCTGGATAGTCGGTTACGGAACTCATCATGGAGCCGGTCGGCCTGGAATAGCCACTGAGTCTGATATCAAGCGTGTTGCGCTTTGAGATACGTTCAATACGTCCCCAATCGCCGGCATAGGCAGTGATAAGCAACCCGGCTTCATCGCGCGTCAGGCGTACCAGATCACCCACCTTTAGAATGCGGATTGTTGCACAACGGGTCTCTGTTGCTTCCATCGGCATGCGTTCACGGGGCTTGGATACCTTTTTGGGTATTTCCGGGGTCTCCCTTGCGGGTCGCAAGGCCCAGAACAGTGAAAGGATGGCAGATAGGGCAAGCATCCCCAAGGCCATTTCCAGGCTCCAGAGGTTCAGCGTCGCAGATGTGAGATTGGAGGACATTCCCAGGGCTCCCCATAGAGTTGCTGTTGCGTGTTGCTGGAATGGCTCTTATGGCGTTCTGGACCGCTTTTCTGTGACCTTGGATACAGAGTGAGAAAAATTTAACTTTTTGACCCGGCATCGGCTTCGGGACGACCCTGTGAAAGCCGATGAAACCCCTCATCGGGGCCGATTTTGCCGGGGCGCTCATAAGGTGGTCTTGACAGCCAAAGGGTATGCGCGGGCTATAGCGACCAGGCTTGGCGCAGTTGGACAAGGACAGGATCATGGCCCTGCAACGCATGGTGCTTGAAATTGGCATGGGCACCGATATTCGCGGCGCGGATTATACCAAGGCAGCGGTGCGGGCACTGCGCGATGCGCTTTGGCATAATTCACTCACCATCGGTGCCGCTGTCGGCCAGGATGTTGATGCCATGCAGGTTGAAGTGCTGATTGGTGTGCCCAAGCCTGATCTGGTGGACAAGGACCAGGTGCTGGCCATTCTGCCGCATGGCACCGGCACCGTGACCCTGGTGGAAGGTGGCCTTGAGATTCCGAATGATGCAGGCACCAATAGCACCGTGATCGCCAATTGCTGCGCCATTGTGCGCTTGGATGTGTGAGAGGAGGACCGACCATGGCCTTGAAGCGCATCATCCTTGAAATGGGCAGCGGCAATGATCTGCATGGTGGGGATTACACCAAGGCCGCCTTGCGTGCGGTGCAGGATGCGTTGCACCATTCGTCACTTTCTTTCATTCGCACGCTTGGGCTCGATATCAAGACCATGCAGGTGGAAGTCACCATCGGCGTGCAACAGCCCGACAAGGTGGATATCGAAGCGGTGCGAAAATCCCTGCCCTATGGCGTGGTGACAGCGCGCGCGGTGAAGGGCGGCTTGGATGTTCCGGAAGAAGGCCGGCATGACAAGGCGGTGATCGCCTCGGCCGCCATTGCCGTGCGCTTCGATCTGCCCTGAGGGAGTCTTTTTAGCTGATGCCGACTTCCAGCATTTTCACAACCTCACGCACGCTGGGGCGAAGCGCTTCGGGCAGCGCTTCGAGATAGCCGCCAAGGCTCAAAATCGCGAAACCATGCACCAAAGACCAGGCCGCCATGGCTGCCTTGGTCGTGCTGGGTTCATCCATGGCCACTTGCTGAACCGCAGCGACGCATCCAACCACCACGGCAAAGGCCGCTCCGGCCGATTGGCGGAAGCGCTCATATTCCGCGAAGCGTCCTTCCCGCCCGAACATGAGCTGGAACAACGCCGGGTCATGCTGCGCGAAATGAACATAAGCCTCCCCGGTGGCGTGCAGCCTTTCGATGGTGTCGGCGGCGCCAAGCTGCGCCACGGCCCCAAGCATATGCGCGCGTAAGGCGTCAAAGCCCTCTGCCGCCAATTCCATGAGCAAGGCTTCCTTGCTGTCG
>JBIKWX010000189.1:0-6983 GCA_044356095.1 Roseomonas sp. | reverse complement strand
TCATTGAAGGGCGCGTGCAAATGGTTGAAGCGGAAGGAACCGATATTGCCGAGCGGATCGGCGATATCCACGCGCACATTGCGGTTGCGCCGCAAGGATGGGATCAAATCGGTAAGCGGGGTTTCCCACCAATCAATTTCATTATTCATCAGCGCCGCCGAAGCCGTGGCCGGGTCTGGCATGATGATCCATTCGATCCGGTCCACCCCCATCCGCTTGCCGCCCGCCAGCCAGGACGGAGGCTCATTGCGCGGGACATATTGTTCAAAGCGCGTGAAGACCGCGCGGGCGCCGGGGACCCATTCATTGCGCACAAAGCGCATGGGGCCGGAACCCACGAATTCTGTGACCTGCTGGAAGGGATCGGTGCGCGCAATACGCTCCGGCATCATAAAGGCCATTGGCGTATTGTTCTTGCCAAGCGCCAGCAGCATCTTGGGGTAGGGCGCCTTCAGGCGCCAACGGAAGGTGCGGTCATCCACCGCCACCAATTCTTCCTGGAGCGCGCGGATCATCTGGCCCATGCCATCGCGCACCGCCCAGCGATTGAGGCTGGCAACGCAATCCGCCGCGGTCACCTTGGTGCCATCATGCCACATCAGGCCGTCACGCAGGCGGAAGGTCCAGACCTTGCCATCAGACGAAACTTCTTCGCTTTCCACCATTTGGCGCTTGGCTTCAAGCTTGTCGTCAAACCCGTAAAGCGTATCCCAGACCAGCGCCGCGGCATTGCGCACCACATATTGCGTGCCCCAGATCGGGTCGAAATTGGCCAGATTGGCCTGCGGCACGAAGCGGAGCGTGCGCGCGGCAGCCCCCTGCGCCAAAGCCGGGGCTGAAAGCCCAGCCGTGCCCGTCAATGCCGCAACGCCAGCGGTTGCCTTGAGGAAATTTCTACGATCCATCGCCCTTCTCCCATTCTATGTTCTGGGCAGCCCAGTCTGCCCATGAAAAAATCAGCCTGCCTGCACGGGAAGCAACCGCGCCTATGAAAGGCCGATTAACCCGCTTTGGAAGCGGCGGCTATAGCCGCTTCCGTTCCGCCCTTCCAGCCATGCCCCTTCAACGAAGCACTTGCCGTGCCAGCCGGGGCGTTTAGCCCTTCCCGATATTCCAGAATACCGTCGCCGGCGCGCGGAAGACGCCGGTGACATTGCTCCGCCAGGCAGAGGGCTGCCAGTAAAAGCCCAAGGGGATGTAATACATCTGCTCCATGGCCTTGGCGTTCAGCTGCCGGGCAATGCGCAGGCTTTCGGCCGGATCGGCACCCTTTTCCACCCATTCGGCGCGCAAGGCCTCAATCTCCGGCACATCGGGCCAGCCGAACCAGGCGTTGGCGCCATTGGCCCGCAGGAACAGGTGATAGACCGGCAGGGCCAGACTTTGACCTGAGGAGGTGGTGTGGATGATGCTCCAACCGCCGCGCTCCACCGGTTCCTTGCTGGTGCGCCGCTGCACCAGCGTGCCCCAATCGGCCGCGATCAATTCCAGGTTCATGCCCAGGCGGCGGATGATATCGGCGGTCATGAGCGATAGCGCATTGATCTGCGGGTAATCGCCCGGCGCGATCAGCACGACCTTCTCGCCATTATAGCCCGCGGCACGCAAGGCTTCGCGCGCGCGTTCGATGTTGTGGGTTTTCAGCGCCTCACTGCCCTGTTCATTGGCAAGCGGCGTGCCGCAGGTGAAAACACCCTCACATACGCCCCAGCCGGCGGGGTCATTGCCGGCAACGGCGGTCAGATAATCACGCTGATCAACCGCCATGGCGACGGCGCGGCGAATGGCCGGGTTGTTGAAAGGCGGTTGCAGCGTGTTGAAGCGGCAGACCCCGTAAGTCCCATCCATCAGCCGTTGCTGGACGGTGACACCCCGCGCGCGGCGAAGCTGCGGCAGCAGATCATGCAGCGGGTATTCCCAGTAATCCTGTTCGCCCGTCACCATGGCATTGCCGCTGGTGGCAGGGTCCGTGATGATGGTCCATTCCACGCGGTCAATCTTTGGCGCGCGCCCGCCCGCCAGGCCATCCACCGCTTCCTGGCGCGGCACATAGCGTTCATTCTTCACCCAGGATGCGCGCTGGCCAGGGTTCCATTCATCACGCAAAAAGCGGAAGGGGCCGCTGCCCACGGTTTCGCGGATTTGCTGAAAGGCATCGGTTGCGGCGATGCGTTCGGGCATGATGAAGCAGGGGAATTGCGTCTGCCCCAGGGCCATGATCAGCAAGGGTGTGGGCTTATGGAAGCGGAAGCGAAAGCGCTTGTCGTCCAAGGCTTCGAGCACCGCCACATTGGGCCACAGCACCTGCGTGAAGGGATCGCGCCGCGCCCAGCGATTGATGGACGCCACGCAATCCTTGGCAAGCACCTTCTCCCCATCATGGAACATCAGCCCATCACGGAGCGTGAAGGTCAGCGTCAGCCCATCCTGGGAAGTCTCCCACCCCTCGGCCATTTGCGGCTTGATCTCGCCCTTCGCGTTTTCGGCGCAAAGCTGGTCATAGATCATGAAGGCGTTGTTGCGGGTGACCACCGCCGTGGTCCAAACCGGATCAAGGCTGGTCAGGTTCGCCTGCGGAATGACGCGGAGCGTGCGCGCCGCCGCCCCTTGCGAATAGGCCGGCGCGCCAAGCCCGGAAGCCGCAAGGCCGGCGGTGGCACCAATGAAACTTCTGCGATCCATTTGCGTTTCTCCCTCAGCCCCGCCTGATGCCCCAGTAAAGTGCCAAGCCCGGCACGCGCCCGGTCAGATTGGCGCGCAAGGCGGTCATGGATTTGTACGAACCAAGCGGAATATAGGGCAGTTCATCCATCGCCACCGTCTGCATATCCCGCGCGATGGCCTGCTGCGCGGCAAGGTCCGGCGCAACGAACCAGGCATCGCGCAATTCCTCAAGCTTCGGGATATCCGGCCAACCGAACCAGGCATTGGTGCCATTGCCCCGCAGCGGGAAATGCGCCGCCGGATCGGCAAAATCAAAGGATGAGAAGGAGGTGAACAGCATGGACCAGCCACCCCGTTCCACCGGCTCACGCGAGGTTCGGCGTTGCACCGTGGTACCCCAATCGCTCAAGACGATGTCAGCATTGAAGCCAAGCCGGCGCACCAGATCGGCGCCCACCTGCGTGAGTGCCGCCGGCACCAGAATATCCGTGGGGCCAATCAGCCGCATGGTCTGGTTGGTGTAGCCCGCTTCGCGCATCAGGGCGCGCGCACGGTCAAGGCTGCGCGGCCCCATGAGCGGCGCCAAGCCCGCATCATTGGCGAGCGGCGTACCCGGCGTGAACATGCCAACACCCGTCGTGTAAAGCGAGGCATCCGTCCCCACCGATGCCTGCATGAAATCCTGCTGGCTGATCGCGGGCAGCATCGCCTGGCGCAAGGCCTTATTGTTGAAGGGGCCGTGAGCATGATTGAAGCGGAGGATGCCGGTGAGCGGCAGCGGGTCAATCGCTTCAATCACAACCTGCCGGTTGCGCCGCAAAAGCTGCTGCACCTCCGGCGGCGGCTGTTCATACCAGTCAATCTCGCCGGTTTGCAGTGCGGCGGCGGCGGTCGCGGCATCAACAATGATGTGCCATTCCACGCGATCGAAATGCGCGATTTTCGGCCCAGCGGTCAGGCTTGGTGTGCCGGATGGCACGGGGATGTAATCGGCGAAGCGCTCATAGACCACGAGGCTGCCGGAATTGAATTCATTGGCCTTGAAGCGGAAGGGACCAGACCCGATTGCCTCACGCACTTGCTGGAAGGGATCGGTCTTGGCGAGGCGCTCTGGCATGATGAAGGCGGGGCTATTGGAAACCTGCGCCAGCGCATGAAACAGTAGCGGGAAAGGCTTTTTCAGCCGGAAGCGGATGCGCATATCATCCACTACCAGAATATCATCCGTGACGGTCGCAAGCTTCTGGCCGAAGGGGTTGCGCTTCATCCAGCGCTGCAGGCTTGGCACCACATCCTGCGCGCGCACCGGCTCCCCATCATGGAATTTGAGGCCCGGTCGAAGCGTGATGGTGACACTCCTCCCGCCATCATCGCTGCTATGGCCAGCCGCCATTTGTGGCTGCGGGCGGAATTGCGCATCCATCCCGTAGAGCGAGTCAAACACCATATGCCCGAAATTGCGGGTGATATTGGCCGTGGTCCAAATGGGGTCGAGGCTGGTGAGGTTTGCCTGCGGCACCATTTTCAGCACGCGGTTCTGCGCCGGCTGCGCAATGGCGAAGGAAGGCAGCGCGCCTGTGGCGGCGGCGGCACCGAGTTTGAAGACATCCCGACGTTGCATGTGAACCTCCTTTTTGACTTGGCCTTATCAAGCCCGCTTGCGGCTGGTGGCGCAAGCGCGATTTGGCCTCAGCCCGGCCTATGGCCGAAGCCCAAGGCCGGTTCGGGGGCAGTATCTATCCAGATTGCCTTGCTTTGCGTCAGTTCGGCCAAAACCTCCTGCCCCGAGGAGCGACCATGGCCTGAGGCGCCAAAGCCGCCAAAGGGCACGGAAACGTGAATGGTGCGATAGCCATTCACCCAAAAGGTCCCTGCCCTCACCCTGGCCGCCACGCGATGCGCCCGGCCCAAATCACGCGTCCAGACCGCGCCTGCGAGGCCAAAGGGCGTAGCATTGGCCAGCGTGATGGCTTCATCCTCATCCTCGAAAGGGATGGCGGCGACCACGGGGCCAAATATTTCCTCCCGCGCTGGCCGGGCCTCATTGGAAAGCCCAGCGAGCAAGGTGGGCGGCACCCAAAAGCCGCCTTGGGGCAGCGCGGCGGGTTTTTCGGCGGCCAATACAGCAGCGCCGGAAGCCGCACCGGCGGCGAGCAATTCCCGCACATGGGCAAATTGCCGCGCATTGGCCAAAGGGCCCATTTCCGTTGCGGCATCCAGGGGATCGCCCAGCCGAATGCGGCGCTGCGCGTCAGCAAGCGCGGCGACAAACCGATCATGCAGGCGGCGCTGCACCAGAAGGCGCGATCCCGCGACACAGGATTGCCCGCTGCCAGCATAGATCGCCTGCTGCGCGCCCTGGATGGCGCTGGGGAAATCCGCATCATCAAAGACGATATTGGCGCTTTTGCCACCGAGTTCGAGCAAGCTCGGCACGCCACGCGCGGCGGCAGCGGCGGCAACCGCACGGCCTGCCGCGACGCCACCCACAAACACCACCTTGGCGATTTCGGGGGCAGCAAGTAGCGCCGTACCCGTGCCCTCTCCCGGCCCGGCGATCACCTGAAACAGGCCGCGCGGCAGCCCGGCTTGTTCGGCAAGCAACCCAAGTGCGAGGGAGGTCAGCGGCGTGAATTCCGATGGCTTCAGCACCACCGCATTGCCGGCAGCGAGCGCTGGAAAGACATTCCAGCCAGCGGTGAAAATCGGCGCATTCCAAGGCGTGATGGCCAGCACCACGCCAAGCGCCTCACGCTTCACCATGACGGTATGGCCGGAAGGCACGGGAATGATCCGGCCTTCGATCTTGTCGCACCAGCCGGCCCAGTATTCCGCCATTTCCGCGACACGGGCGACTTCCGCGCGGGTGTCGCGCAAGGGCTTGCCAGTTTGCGCGGATTCCAGGCGCGCAAGGTTCTCCGCATATTGCCGCAGCAAGGGCGCAATGGCCCAAAGCCGGCGGCCGCGTTCGGCGCCACTCAGCGCCTGCCAAACACCCTGCGCGCGTGCCGCGCTGCTGGTGGCTTCAGCGATAAGGCCCACGCCTGCGCTGGCATAGTCGAGCAGCGCCTCACCGGTTGTTGGGTCTTGCAGGGTGATGATGGCGCCATCGCCCGCGATGATCTCGCCATTCACCAGGCTGCCGATGCGCCCAACCAAAAGCGCGGTGACTTCGGCGGTGAGAACGGCTTTGGCGCTGAAGGGGGTCATGGCTTGGCTCCTGTAAAAAGCGCTGCCGAAAGGCGGTTGAAATCAGCCTCATCCGGCACCGCGTCGCGCAATTCCTGCCACAGCGCGGCGGCGCGGCCGGTTGCATGCAGCGATACATCCAATTCCCGCGCGAGTTCCAGCGCCAGGCCGACATCCTTGCGCATCAGCCCAGCGCTGAAACCTGAGTCAAAGCTGCCGGGGATGATCCAGCGCGGCCAATTTACCTCGGTTACCGCGGAACGGCCCGAGGCGCCATTCAACACCGGCAAGAGCGCTTCCGGCGAAACCCCGGCAGCAGCACCAAGGCGCAGCGCCTCCCCAGCCGTCACCAGATGGCTTGCGACCAGTAGGTTGTTCACCAGCTTCGCCACCTGCCCGGCCCCGGATGGCCCGATATGCAAAAGCCGTGCAGTCAAATGTTGCAGGATGGGTGTTGCGCGTTCGAGGCCCGCGGCATCGCCACCCACCATCATGGCCATGCTGCCCGCCGCCGCACCGGCAGGGCCGCCTGAAACCGGCGCATCCAGATAGAAAACGCCCTGTGCCTTGGCTTGTTCGGCGAAGCTCTGCACGGCGCGCGGTGACAGGGTTGAGGTGTCAATGATCACGGCACCTTGCGGCAAGGCGGGCAGTGCTTGGTGCAGTACCTCGGCCACTGCGGCATCATGCGGCAGGGAGAAGAGTGTGATCTCAGCGATGCTATCCTTGAGATCGGCGCCGATACTGGCGCCGGCTTGGCGTGCGGCATCGCGCTTGCCAGGGTCCAAATCCCAGGCGCCTGGCTTGTGGCCGGCCTCAAGAAGCCGCTTGAGCATCGCCATGCCCATATTGCCGAGACCGATTACCGCGACCACTGGCGCCTCCCCCTCAAACCTGGACTCTCCGGCGCTTTCCATAGCGCCGCAACGCCGTGAGGGCCAAGGCAGTTTGCGCCGCGCGGCTTTCCTGCGTTACAGGCGCGCATGGCGTTCCAGACCATCCTCACCCGGTTTGAGGGCATGATCGGCCCTGCGCGTTTTGGCGTGCTGATGGAATTTCTGCGCTTCGGTGTGGTCGGCACGATTGGCTTTGTGGTGGATACGGCGGTGCTTTATGCGGGCCTGGCGCTG
>JBIKWX010000161.1:0-8002 GCA_044356095.1 Roseomonas sp. | reverse complement strand
GAGGTGATGGGCACCATCGCCGGTGCGGGCTTCACCCGCGTGGCGTTGCTGGCGGAACAGCCGCAGGCGCAGCGCCCGGGCGCGGCAACGCCCCCGGCAGGCAGGCCCGCGACCCAGCCAGCACGCCCGGCAGCCCCCCCTGCCGCGCCCAATCGCCCCGCCCAGCCCCCCCGCTGAAGGCCGGGGAGAAGGAGAGAAAGCCTTGCCCCGGGCCCTGCCCGATAAGCGTCTGAACAAGTGGCTGATGGTCTCGGCGGGGCTGCATGCGGCGCTGCTGGCCATCGGGGCCTTGTATTCGCTTGCGCGGTCCATTCCCGAGCCGCCACAGGAACAGGGCATCGCGGTGGAGCTTGTCGCCCCAGGCCCGGCGCAGATGGCGCGTGCTGACACGCCGTCGCCGAACCCAGCGCAGATCTCGACCCAAACCCCCACCCCGCCGACGCCGGAACCCCCGGCGCCGGAGCCGCCGCGCAATGCGCCGCCGCAGCCAACACCGCCGCCGCCACCTCCGCCACCGGCGCCTGCTGCGGCACCCGCGCCCGCGCCGCCGAGCCCAGCGCCCCCAACCCCGCCCGCGCCGGCACCAGCCCCAAGCCCTGAGCCCTCACCCGCGCCGCGCGTGACGCCGCAGACGCAAACGCCCCAGCCAACCCCGCCAAGGCAACAGGCAGCGCAGCCGCCGCGCCCGGAACCGCCCTTGCCCTTGCCACTGCCCCCGGTGCCGCCGCCGCCCGAGCCATCGCGTCAGGCGGGCACGGGCCAAACACCGCCCGTGGCGCGACCACAGGAAAACAGCACCTCGGTGCAGAATACGCTGGAGCGGTTGCGCAATGCGCAACAGCAGGACCGCGCACCGACCGCGCGGCCCAATCCCTCCGGCGCGCCGCGCCAGGGTGGCGGTTCACCGACTGGGACGGCGGCGTTGACGCAGGGAGAGATTCGCGGCCTCGCGGAACAGGTATCGGAATGCTGGAATGTGGATGCCGGCATGCTGGGGCTGGACAGCATTGTGGTTGAATTGCGCGTGCAGCTTGATGGTCAGGGCAATGTCCGCAATGTGGTGCCGGCAGGGAATATGCCGACCGATCCGCGGGTGCGGTCTGTATTCGAATCGGCGCGGCGTGCTTTATTGGCGCCCGCGTGCAATCCGTTGAAGGTGCCGCCGGACAAGTTGCAAACACTGATGGCTTCCACCTTTCGCTTCAATCCGCGCGGGCTGGTGCGCTGAATTCGGGATGATGGGCATGACAACACGACGCTCCCTATTGCTTGGTGCCGCGGGCGCGGTGACGGTCTCTGGCCTTGCGGGCGCGCCCGATGCGGCCTTGGCGCAAGGGGCGGTGATTGACATCACGCGCGCGCGCACCAACCCGATCCCCATCGCCATTCCGGATTTCGCCGGCGCTGGTGATGGCCAGCGTTTCGGGCGCGATATTGCGCGTGTGGTGCAGGATAATTTGCGCAATTCCGGATTGTTTCGCCCTGTGCAGCGCCAGGCCTTTATCCAAACCCCGGAATCCGCCGCGCAAACCCCGCGTTTCCAGGATTGGCGCGTGATTGGCGCGCAGGCGCTCACCACGGGGCGCGCCGATGTGCAGGGCGGCAATCTGCGCGTTGAATTCCGCCTTTGGGATGTGCTGCCGGAAACCCAATCGGTGGGCACTGCCTTCACCGCGCCCACCAGCAATTGGCGGCGCATCGCGCATCTGATCTCTGACGTCATCTATGAAAGATTGCTGGGCGAAAAAGGCTATTTCGACACGCGCATCGTCTATATCGCGGAATCCGGCCCGCGAGATCGCCGGCTGCGTCGGCTCGCGATCATGGATCAGGATGGCGAAAACAATGCCTTCCTGACCGATGGGCGCGAAGCAGCGCTCACGCCGCGCTTTCATCCGGCGGCGGATCGCGTGGCCTTCATGTCCTATCAGGATCGCCAGCAGCCGCGCGTTGTATTGTTTGATCTGAATACGCGCGGCCAGCAGCTGCTGGGCAACTTCCAGGGCATGACGCTTTCGCCACGCTTCGCCCCGGATGGGCGTTCCGTGGTGCTTTCCGCCATGCGTGGTGGGGATGCGAATATCTATGTGGTGGATTTGGCGAGCCGACGCGAAAGGCAGATCACCAGCGGCAGCGCGCTTGATGTCAGCCCTGCCTTTTCGCCCGATGGCAATCAGATTGTGTTCAATTCCGATCGCGGCGGCGATCAGCAGCTTTACGTGATGGATGCGAATGGCGGCGGCATTCGACGCATTTCTTTCGGGCGCGGGCGCTACGCCACGCCAGTCTGGTCGCCGCGCGGCGATTTGATTGCCTTCACCCGCTTCGGTGGTGGTAGCTTTGCAATTGGCGTGATGCGCCCCGATGGCTCGGGTGAGCGTATCCTGTCCGAAGGCTGGAAGATGGAAGCGCCAAGCTTTGCGCCCAATGGCCGCATGCTGGTCTTTGGCCGGGAAACCCGCGCCACTGATTCGCGCGGCGGCGGTTATTCGGCGCGCATCCACACCATAGACATTGCGGGCTTCAATGAACGCCCCTTGCCGACACCAACGGACGCGACCGATCCGACCTGGTCGCCCCTGCTCTCCTGAAGGTTTTCATTAGGTTTTGGCTTGACCACAGCGATTCAAGCCTTTACCGCACCGCACAAAGCTATGATTTTCCTGAAAGGAAACCAGTCATGAAGTTGAAATTCCTCGGTATTGCCAGCATCGCGCTGCTCGCCGCCTGCTCCAATTCGGACAATAGCAGCAGCTCGGGTGCTGGGATGGGTGGCGCGGGCAATATCCGCCCCGGCAGCCAGGAAGATCTGGTCGCCAATGTTGGTGATCGCATCTTCTTTGATTTTGATCGCAGCAATATCCGCGCCGATCAGCGCCCGGTGTTGCAGCGCCAGGCTGAATGGATGGGCCGCTTCCCGGAAGTGCGGGTGCAGGTGGAAGGCCATACCGATGAACGCGGCACGCGCGAATACAACCTGGCCCTTGGTCAACGCCGCGCCAATTCCACGCGAGATGCCCTGGTGGCGGGTGGCGTGAATGGTTCGCGCATTTCGACCATCTCCTTCGGTAAGGATCAGCCGGCGGCACTCGGTTCCGATGAAAGCGCCTGGGCGCAGAACCGCCGCGCCGTCACGGTTGTTCGGTAAAAGAAGGGGGCGCGGCTTCGGTCGCGCCGCTTGAAGACCATGGCAGGCTTCACCCCGGCTTTCCGTCTGGCGCTTCTGGGCCTTGGGTTGGCGCTCGCCAGCCCTGTGCAGGCCCAGGTGGAAACCCGTGAGGGCATCGCGCTGCAAAACCAGATCCTGGATTTGCGGCGCGAACTTGATGCGCTGCGGCGGGGTGGTGGTGCCGTGGCACCCGCGCCAAGCGCGCCGGCGCGCGGGTCCTCCGCTTCGGGCGATCTGGTGCAGCAATTGCTCGGTCGCGTGCAGGAATTGGAAGAAGAAAACCGCCGCCTGCGCGGTCGCGTTGATGTCGCCGACAATAATGACCGGCAGATGCGCGCCGAGGTGGAAAAACTGCGCGGCGATCTGGATTTCCGCCTGCAAGCGCTCGAGAGAGGGGCTGGCCGGCCGGCCGCCCCGCGCCCTCCTCAGCCGGGGCCGGCGGCGCAAGCACCAGCCCCGGCACCCTCCAGCGCCCCTAGAACCGCCGAGAAGGCCATTACGGATGGCCAGGCCGCTTTGGCCCGGCGCGAATTTGCCGTGGCCGAGGCCGCCGCGCGGGAAGCGATTCGCGCCCGCCCCGGCGCCCGCGCCCAGGATGCTTCCCTGCTGCTGGGCGATGCGTTGATGGGCAAGCGGGATTTCCAGAATGCCGCGCTCGCCTATGACGAGGCCTATAGCCGCAACCGCCAGGGCGCCCGCGCGCCTGAGGCGATGATCGGCCTCGCCAATGCTTTCCAGGGCTTTGGCGCGAAGCGGGAAGCCTGCGAGACTTTGGATAATTTGCGCTCCAACTTCCCCAATCTTTCCGGCCCGCAGGCGCAGCGCGCGGCCGATAGCCGCCGCCGCGCGCAGTGCCGGTGAGATAAGCCAATGGGGATAGCCCGCGTCCTGCGCTGAGCCTGCCGGTCAGCCGCGCCGAATTCGCCGAGGCCATGGCGCCGCTAGGGCCATTTGGTGCGGCGCCATCGCTTGCCGTCGCGGTCTCAGGCGGGCCGCATAGCCTCGCGGTTGCCTTGCTGGCGCGGGACTGGGCGGCAGCGCGGGGCGGGCGGGTGGTGGCTCTGGTAGCGGATCATGGGCTGAGGCCGGAAAGCGGGGCCGAGGCTGATCATGTCATGGGCCTGCTGTCTGGCGCTGGTATCACAGCGGCGTGCCTGAGGCTTGGCCTGCCCAGCGGCGCCCGGATGCAGGAACGCGCCCGAATGGCGCGGCTGGCGGCGCTGACCGAGGCCGCCGCGCGCCATGGCTGCCCCTGGCTGCTGCTCGGTCATCATCGCGGCGATCAGGCGGAAACCCTGGCGTTTCGAGCGCTACGCGGCAGTGGCGCGGCGGGCTTGGCGGCCATGGCGGCGCTCCGCGTAGCGCCCGATTGCCTTATCCTGCGCCCGCTTCTGGGCTTTGCGCCTGCCCGGCTGGAAGCGGTGGTGGCCGCCGCCGGCATCTCCCCCATACGCGATCCTTCCAATGACAATCCGCGCTTTGACCGTATCCGCCTGCGCCAAGCCTTGGCCGATCCTGGCGGGGAAGGTGCGGGGGTGCGGGCGTTGGCCGAGGCCGCCGCGGCTTTCGCGCTGCGTCGCGCCCGACACGAAGCCGCGCTGCTGGACCGGCTGGCGGCGGCAGCAGAAATCCACCCGGAAGCCTATGCCTGGGTGGAGCCCAAGGCGCTTGGCAGCGATGCACTTGGCGTCGCGGCTTTGGCCCGCCTGATCGGCTTGATCGGCGGTGCCGTCTGGCCAGTCCCCATTGAGGCCACGGCAGCGCTGCTGGCGCGCGGTGGCGGCAGCCTTGCCGGGGCCTGGGTCCGCCCCGGCGCGGGCGGGCGCATTTTGCTGGTGCGCGACCCTGGCCTGATTGCCCCGGCCCAGCCGCTCACGCCGCCCTTTTTGTGGGATGGGCGGTTTTGGGTGGCGGGCCCGGCGCGGCCCGGCTGGACCTGCGCGGCCCTGGGGGCGGCGGCGGCGGCGGCGGCCTTCCGGCAGCAGACCAAAACGCCGCTGGCCGCGCTTCGTGCCCTGCCAGCGCTTTGGGATGAAAAGGGAAAGCTGGCAGTCCTGCCCGGCCTGTTCTATGCTGACGGGGTGGAAGCTTCGGCTTGGCGCCTGGTCTTTGCCCCAAGGGGTGGCGGCCTTCCCCCGGGTTGATCGCGCTTCCGTGGCTGGATATTTCGCGCGGGTCATTCAAGATGCGTGAAGCCTCACTATGTATGCTGGTAGCGGGCGGCGGATGACGCCATCATGCTCCTGAAGATGGAAGGGTTGCGGTGAATAATTTCAGCCGAAACATGGCTTTATGGGTGATCGTGGCGCTGCTGCTGGTGGCCCTGTTCAACCTGTTTCAACCGAGCGGCTCCAGCCGCCCTGGCACCTCTCAAGTCGCCTATTCCGACTTTTTGAATGAGGTGCAGGCCGGCCATGTGCGCGATGTGACCATCCAGGGCCGCACCCTGACCGGCCAGCTGAGTGATGGCCGCCAATTCTCGACCTATACCCCGGAAGACCCGGCGCTGATTTCGCGCCTGACGGAAAAGGGCGTGCGCGTGGTGGCCCGCCCTGAAGAAGCCGAGGTCAATCCGCTGCTGCATTACCTCGCTTCCTGGTTCCCGATGCTGCTGCTGATTGGTGTGTGGATTTTCTTCATGCGCCAGATGCAGGGCGGCGGCGGGCGCGCGATGGGTTTTGGCAAATCCCGCGCCAAGCTGCTCACCGAAAAGCAGGGCCGCGTGACCTTTGACGATGTCGCCGGCATTGACGAAGCCAAGGCGGAGCTTGAGGAAATTGTCGAATTCCTGCGCGATCCGCAGAAATTCCAGCGCCTAGGCGGCAAGATTCCGAAGGGTGTGCTGCTGGTGGGCCCCCCTGGCACCGGCAAAACCTTGTTGGCGCGGTCCATCGCCGGTGAGGCGAATGTGCCCTTTTTCACGATTTCCGGTTCGGATTTCGTCGAAATGTTCGTGGGTGTTGGTGCATCGCGCGTGCGTGACATGTTCGAACAGGGCAAGAAGAACGCGCCTTGCATCATCTTCATTGACGAAATTGACGCGGTCGGGCGCCATCGCGGCGCTGGGCTTGGCGGCGGCAATGATGAACGCGAACAGACGCTCAATCAGATGCTCGTTGAAATGGACGGGTTTGAAAGCAATGAGGGTGTGATCCTGATTGCCGCGACCAACCGCCCGGATGTGCTTGACCCTGCGCTGCTGCGCCCGGGCCGTTTCGACCGTCAGGTTGTGGTGCCCAATCCGGATGTGAATGGGCGCGAGAAGATCCTGCGCGTGCATATGCGCAAGGTGCCGCTCGCCTCCGATGTGGACCCCAAGGTGATTGCGCGTGGCACGCCTGGTTTTTCGGGTGCTGATCTGGCGAATCTTGTCAACGAAGCTGCCTTGCTCGCGGCGCGCACGGGTCGGCGCACCGTTGGCATGGCTGAATTCGAAGCCGCTAAGGACAAGGTACTGATGGGCGCGGAGCGGCGCAGCCTTGTCATGTCTGAAGCCGAAAAACGCATGACGGCCTATCACGAAGCGGGCCATGCTCTGGTTGCCATGAATGAACCGGAATGCGACCCGGTGCATAAGGCGACCATCATTCCGCGTGGCCGCGCGCTTGGTTTGGTCATGTCTCTCCCGGAAGGGGATCGGTATTCCAAGCACAAATCCAAGCTCAAGGCGGAACTCGCCATGGCGATGGGTGGGCGTGTGGCGGAAGAACTGATTTTCGGCGCTGATAAGGTCAGCAATGGCGCGTCCGGCGACATCAAAATGGCGACCAATCAGGCGCGCATGATGGTGACCGAATGGGGCATGAGTGAAAAGCTCGGCATGATCGCCTATGGCGACAATAGCCAGGAAGTGTTCCTCGGCCATTCCGTGACGCAGACCAAGAATGTCTCGGAAGAAACCGCGCGCATGATTGATGGCGAAATCCGCGGCATCATTGATGGCGCCTATGCGCGGGCGACAAAAATCCTGACCGAAAAGATGGATGAACTCCATTTGCTGGCGAAGGGTTTGCTGGAGCATGAAACGCTGAGCGGTGATGAAATCCGTCAGGTGATCAATGGCGAACCCGTGGTGCGCAATCGCCCGGATGAGCCGGTGAACCAGGGCCGCGGGAGCGTGCCGACGGCGGGCCGGCCGAGCATGCGCCCCGGCGGGCTTTCCCCAGGCGCGGCGCCTGCCACCTGAACCGTGGCACCTGATCGTTGGCTGCATCCGCTGGGCCTGTTGTCAGGCCCAGCCGCATTTCGGGCCATTGGTGAAGGCCAGGCGCTGCCCTTACAAGGCGGCGATCTGGCCTTTTCCTTGGCGCGCCTGATTGAGGATGGGCGAGAGGTTGCGACCCTGCCCGTGGCAGCCCTGCCGGAAGATTGGGGCGACGAGATCGAGGCCATTACTGCGCGGCCTTTGCCCTTTGCCGGCCTGGTTTCCGCTCGCCCTTTGGTCATGGGTATTCTGAACATCACGCCCGATAGTTTTTCCGATGGCGGGCGGCATTTTGATCCCAGCGCGGCGATTGAAGCGGGCCATGCCATGTTGGAAGCGGGCGCGGATATCCTCGACATTGGTGGCGAATCCACGCGCCCCGGCGCGGAGCCCGTCGCGCCAGATGAGGAAATCGCCCGAATCATTCCAGTAGTGCGGGAATTGGCCAAGGCAGCGCCGGTCAGCATAGACACACGCCACGCCGCAACCATGCAGGCGGCACTCGAAGCCGGTGCCGAGATCATCAATGACGTCACCGCGCTCCGTCACGATCCGGCGGCGGTGGATTTGCTGGCGCGCAATCAGGCGCCGGTGGTGCTGATGCATATGCCCGTCACCGACCCGCGCGA
>JBIKWX010000160.1:0-8067 GCA_044356095.1 Roseomonas sp. | reverse complement strand
GTTCCCTCACCAATTTCCAAAAACCGACTGGAAACAACAGCAGCATTCATCGCGGCCTGGAGCGCGGGACCATCATCGGCGATGCCATCACCGAGCGCGCCGAAATCGCGCACGGAAAGCCGTTCATTCAGCTTGTCTTCGACGGAACGCGGAATGGCACCTGGATAAGGCAGCGTAATCTCCGGACCATCACGATCAAATATTGCGATATCACCGAGAGAATCGAAGCCCAGCAGCCGATTGCCGCGCGCCGCGCGTAGGGGTAGCAGCATATTGCCATCATCGGCGGGGTCGGTACGCACCGCCTGGCTAAGGTCAGCGGCCACCTGTTGCAGTGCGGCCATTTGGAAATCCAGTTCATCATTCAGCGCACTGGCACGAAGCAGGCTGTTTTCCTGGAAATCCGTCATGCGCGCGAGTGTCACGCGTCGGCGCAACATGATCCGCGCGCCATTCGGTGGCGCTTCGACGAAGGTCACGACCCCGCCATCGGATTCGCCGGCACCGGTAATGGCGAAACCGGTCCCCTGAGTCAGGCCGTCAATACGGATTTCAAGGTCGCTATCGTTGAAAATGGGAAAGGCAAAGGTGAAGGCGCGCTGCGTGCCATTGGCGATGTAAAGCGCGCGTGGCGACACATCGCCGATGGTGATGTGTTCGGACATTGCGATTCCTTACGGATGGAGTGGCTGGGTTTAGTCAAGCAGGTTGCGCGCAATGGCGCCGAAGGATTGCGTGGCGCGCACAAAACCCTGGAAATCACCATTGGAATTCAGCAGGGAAGCGCGCCCCGCCGCGAGACGCTGGCGCAGCAGATCGGCGCTTTCCGAATCCGTCTGTGCGGCATCGGCACGCATACCGGCAACAAGTGCAGAGGCAGAGCCCTCATCTGGCGAGACTCCGCTGGCGCCAAAGCGCGCGCGTGTGGCGGCAATGCTGCGCGCCAGCACGTCCTGGCGTGCGCGTTGCTGCGCGGCCTGCTGGCTTGCGATATATTGCTGCTGCGCGTCACGCGCGCGTGCTTCAACCTTACGCTTCTTCGCCTGATCTTGCATTGAAGCGCCGGCAAGAGCGAGGCTAGCGACAGTCGCGATTTGGGCCATCAGTCATTCATCCTGATTTCGGTTGTGACGGAAAGCAGCGTCAGCGGCAGCGGTGCCGCGCCGGTGATGCGCCAAAGGGGGGCGATGCGATCCCGCCGCCAGCCCATGCCGCGTAGCGTGGCATCGCCGGTGAAGGGGGAAGGCGGTGCATCGAGGTGATCAATATTGAAGCGACGCAGCGCCAAGGCTTGCGGCCCCTTGCCGAGATCCACATCCACCGCGGGCGTTTCCAACAAGCGGAAAGTGACGGCAACCAGGCGCGATGGACCTGTCGCGCTACCCGCAGGCGTGATCAGATCAGCCGGTAGGGGTTCTATTTCATGCGTGAAGGCTAGGCCGATTGCGACCGCGGTTGCGGGCGCCGTCAATGTGACAGCTCCGCTCGAGACCGTGGCGTTGGGGCGCACCGCGCCATCGGCCAGGATGGAGACTTGGCGTCCATTCAAATGCGTGAGGCCGGTCCAGGTGGATTTCGGCGTGATGGAGGTGCCAGTAAGCGCTGCATCCTGCATCAGGCCGGATTCGAAACGTTCGAGGGAAATCCCGCCAGAACGCTGAATCACACACCAGAGCGTGCCCTCTACCTCGGCGATGGCGCAAAAGCTGCCGTTGGTTTCCTGCCGCGTCCAGGCAGTGACCTGTTCGGCGCGATAGAGCGTGAGTGTAGCAAGCGCACCATCTTCCAGGACCAGATGCAATAGCCGCGCACGCTGGTCATAGGCCATGGCGCGCGGTGACTTGATCAAATGCCGACCCAGAATGGCGAGATCATTTGCCTGATAGGCCTGCTGCACCTGCGTATAGGCAAATTCATAAACGCCTTGCCCGCCACGTGAGACGAAAATGGTTGAGCCATCCACATCAATTGGCGGCACCAAGCGGTCCACTGGGGAGCCCACGCGTGTCTGGCGGTTGATCTGGATATTTGCGGGTGTGAGCGGTTCACCCGTCACCATCCATTCTGCGCCAGAGGTGAAAAGTTGCAAATGCTGGCCGGAGAAAACACCGCGAATGGCATTTACCTGATCGGATAGCAGGCTGAAGGCAATCGCCTCATCATCCAGGCCCGTACCGGGATCGAAATTGAACAGATCGCCCGTACGCGACAGCCAAAGCCGATTGGGCAGGTCGCGTGAACCGCCAATAACCAACCTATCCTGATGAAAGCAGCAGGTGATTGGCCAGCCGCGCGCCGTACTGAAGGCGGCTTCGTCCCAATCCTTGGTGGCGGTAGTGCTGGTCAGTGGTTGTTCTACGGTGGCAACTATCGTGGTTTGCGAATTCATCGCCGAAACCAGCACGCGCTTGCCGCCGATACGTAGCCGCACCCCGATATGTTCCACCGCGAAAACCGGCGCACTGGCGCTAATGGTGATGGTGCCATTCAGCGCGCTTGGCGTCAGCGTAATCTCCGGTGCTGCAAAGCGAAAATAGGCATCCTGCGTGAAGGACCAGGGTGTGATGGACCAGCCCGTATTGCTGCGCTGAACCCTTTGCGGGCGCATATCGGGATGTGTCAGCAAGAGCGTATCGGCATTTTGCGTAAAGCCGATTTGCGGCAGCATGGTTTCAGTCCAGGGTGCGATCAGCTCGGCGATCTTCAGATCAGCGGCATAGACGGCAAGCGTTCCGGCCGTCAGCACCATCAGATAGGTCTGTTCGGTATTGAATTCGAAGGGCAGCAGTCGCGCCACCCCTGGCAGCATCGCAACATGACGCAGTCCTGGCCGGCGCGTGACGCCACCGGTTGGTTGGATGACAACATTGCGCAGGCGTCTTGCGCCATTTTCATAAGCACGCAGATCGGCGCGGCCCAATAATTCAGGTGCCAATTCGCCGGCGGTAAAACTTGTTTTGGTACGCTTGATGGTGGGCATGGATCAGCCCCTGACCGAAATAAGCGGAAACTCGCCAAGCGCGGTTGCGCTGGCTTGTTGGCTATCGGCGCGCCGAGCGCTGCGGAGTTCCGCCTCGGCCAGGCGTGAGAGCAGATCGGCGCGCGCGGTGTTTTCCGTGAGCGGCAGGCAGAATTCCGCAGCCAACCGCGCCAATAGTGCTGAGGCGAAAAAGGGCGGAAAGCTGCTCTCATCCGGGCGGAAGATATGCGTGAGTGCCACGCTTTCCACATCTGTCAGCAGCTTGCTACCCTGAATACGATAGAGCAGTCCGGAAGCACGCCCTGCCGTACCAGCGGAAATGGCGCGCAGAAAATCTGGCGGCAATTGGAAGGCGTAGCTGAATTCCGCACTTGGGCTTTGTGCAAGGCGCGGCAGGGCGGCTTGCGTCGTTGCGAAGGACCAGGGGTGGGAAGCAAGCAGGGCATCGCGCACGCCAGGATAAAGGCTTTTCGCGACTTCCCCTTCGGCGGTGCCATCCTCGAATGAGGCGATGGGTTGCGCGCCTATCTTGATCAATGCGCTTGCGCATAGCGTGATGGCGGTCAGCGCCATGGGATGCTCTCCGATGTTGGGGGAAGGGGGCGCGGGCGGCAAATCCACCCGCGCCGGGGCTTGCGCTTATTCCTTCGCGCGCATCCGAACGACTCCCGTCGGGTCAATCATGACCGCGCCCTGGGACATCATGTTGTTCACGAAATGCGCAGCGCGATCGCCATGCCAGGTAATGTCGGTCATGACTTCGCTGGCAACCGCATGACCAATCGCGGTCTTGTGGTAGAAATAGCAATAGCGAAGCGTGCCGGATTTGGTCAGGCCGGAATGCGGCATCCAAAGCGCGCCAAGCCAGCGCTTCGCCTGCGTGCCCTTCCAGGGCAGCGCATCATCGCCGACATATTCGGTGCTGGCGAATTCCTGGATTTGCAGCAATTCAGACCATTGCTTCCAACCAACAACAGCGAAGCGCTGACCATCATCCGGCACATCGGCGGCGCCCAGCATTTCAAACGCCATCAGCACTTTCTGCTTGGTCAGGCCATCCGTATCCGCGAGGCCCACACCGGTACCGAGCGCTTCCTGCGTTGCGGCATCAAGGGCCGCGACAATCAGCTCATCGGTCTTGCGGCCAAGCGCATAAGCCCCCGCATTGGCGATGACGCTGCGTTCATCAACATTCGACTTGATTTCGTCCAGCTTGTCGATCCATTCGCCGGCGTAATAATCCTGCAGGAAACATTCCGCATTGCTGTAGGTAAGGTTCATCACCGGCACGGCGCCGTTGCGCGCCTTGGCCGCCGCAGTGCCCTTGCCGACACGCGGGAAGATGGTGGAAGCGCCCTTCACATCGGTCTTGCTGCGCACGGTGGGGCGCAGCTTGCTGCCCTGGCGCTGATAGGCTTCAGCGACTTCGGCTTCGAATTGCTTGACGAAGGCTTGTTCAATTGTTCCGGACATGCGTTTGCCTGTCTTTCATTTGGGGTTGAGGGAAATCGCCGCGCCGGTTGCCGCATGGGCCGGTACAGGGCGAAGGCACACCACGCCCTTTCAGGTTGTGTGGCGGCAAAGGGGGTGGGGCGGATGCAGTTTCAGGGGTTGACCGCACCCGCCCCCTTCGGTCGGGGCGAGCTATCCATTGCTCAAGCCCCACCGGATCCTGTGTCAGCCGCCAACCATGCGGCGGAAGCCATCAGTGACGCGTTTCACGAATTCGGGTTCACGCGTGCGCCAATAGCGCGGGTCGCGCATCATCTCACGCAGCGCGGTCTCATCCGCCACCGGTGCAGCATCGGCCTTGCGTGTGACGGCGGGTTCGCCCTTTTCCATCATGCGATAAAGCGCCATCACCCCTTCCGAGGTTGTGGAAAGTGCTTCAAACACTGTATCCGGCAAATTGGCGCGACCCCAGGCGGAAAGCTGCTGCGCAATGCGGCGGAAACGTTCTTCGCCACCGAAGTGTTCGCGCAGCTTTTCCACCTGGCGATCAGCTTCGAATTGCGCGGCGGCTTCGGCAATCATTGGCAGCAAGCGCTCGGCCGCCAGATCATAGACAAGCTGCGCCTGGGTCGGCGTGAAGCCTGCTTCATGCAGGCGCTGGTTGACATCCTCATCCGCGCAGCAAAGGTCATGCTTCGCCGTGATCTGATATTCTTCGGGGCTATCCGGAATGCCAAGGCTGCGGCGAAAGCGTTGTACTTCCTCTGCCGGCGCATCGGCGCCAGGTGGGGCGATGCGCTGCGACAGGCGGCGTTCCAATTCGCGGTAGGATTTCAGCAGCGCATCCACGCGGAGTTGGCCCGCTTCGGAATCCCAGAATTTCTCCGGTACATCTTCGGGGCGCGTTAATGAATTGGGCTGGTCGCCAAGCGCATTGGCCAGCAGATCCTCGGGCATGGGGCTTACTCCTGATTGGGGGATGAGAGCATTTCGGCAGGTGTGCCGAGGGTGCGGGAAAGCCATCTTGTCGTGGCGGGGATATTGATTTCAGCAATCGCTTGCGGGCCAAGACCGCGCAGCGCTTCCAGAAACAGCAGCGCATTTGCCGCATCCGCGCGGCCCTGCACTTGCGCGAGCGGGCTGCGATAACGCAGCACCGCTTCGCGCCCATCCAGCAGCAGCGGAGCAATGTCGCCACGCCGACGCAGGATGGAAAGGCAACGCGCAATCAGCGGTGTCAGCAATTCTGCCTGCAGCCGCCCGTAAGTCGCCCCCAGCAGGCGTGATGTTTCGGCGGCGCGTTCCAGCACTTCGGTTGCGGTCATGCGCTGATCTCGTTGCGGGCCAAGCCGATCCGCGAGCAGGGCCGTGCGGATGCGTGCGCGCAGATCATTCAGGACAAGCTGTGAGACATCGAAGCTGCCAGGTGCAGCAAGCGGTGTCAGGCCGGAAGACCCTGGCGCTTTCGGGATGATGGCGCCAGGCACGAGCCGCACAGTGGCAGGGTTCAGCACGCCATCATCTTCCGCCTGCCAAATGCCGGTGACGGCGATGGAGGCATTGGCAAGAACCAATTCCACGACCTTATTTGCGGTGCGGATATCGGGCAGCGCTTTCGCCACCGGGCCGCGGCCATAGCTTTCGCCAGGCGCCTTCAGCCAACGAAAGGCGATGAAGGGATTTTCGGCGAAGCTACCCTCGGCCAACACGGTCGGCGCATCGCCATCCGCGCTGATTGCCGCGAAGCGATAGCCTGCGCGGTCCGGCCAAATGGCTTCAATGATGCGGTGGGTTGTTGCATCCGCCGTTTCGCCTTTGCGACGTGGCGGCAGGCAGCCGGGAAAGCGCGCCAGTAGCGCCGCTTCACTCATGCTCAGCGCACGGAATACCGTATCCATCCTGCCGGATGGGCCTTCTTCCAGTACTGCATCCTGCATGGGGATGGCGGTGAAACGGAGTGCGGAGGCTTCACCGGGGGCGGCTTCTTCCACCAGCATCAGACCAGTGCCGGTGATGACCAGATCAAGAAAAGCCTGGTGCATTTCAAGCGCGAAATTGGAACGATCAAAATGGGTTTGCAGCACCTCGGCCGCTTCTTCCAAGACAGTGGCAGCGTTCTCGTCATTGCTATCTTGTGCAGGGCGACCGGGGGCCAGGCCGAACCAACGCGACCAGGGCGGTGTCAGTTCCGCGAGTAGCGAAGCGGAAAGCTGTTCCGCGGCATCGGCGGCGGTCGCGTCAAACAGGGTCGCACCACTGCTGATCGGGGGCAGCACATGATTGTAGCAATCGCGCCAAATGCCTTCATGGCGTTGCCGTGCGGCGAGTGCGGCTTCGTAGCGTGCGATGATGTCATGCGGGGTCATTGGCTTCATTCCCCGAGCAAGGAACGGCGGGTGGTCGCGAAATCCGGCAGGCTGCCGAGCAGGCCGCGGGCGGAGGTCGCGATGGTACCGGGCAGGCCGCGCGTGGCGCGGTCGCGATTTTCAACGCGCGTATCTGAAGCCTCGGCTTCCGGCGTTGGGGCAGGCGCCACGGGCTGGACGGTAGTTTTCGGCTTTGGCGCTTGGAACAGGCCACCCATACGCGCTTCTCCGTAAAAGGGTTGGCGCCCCGCCAAAAAGCCATGAGCCCAGCGCCTTCTTGTGGAAGAGGCTGGGCCCATGGAAGTTTCGGGAGGAGCGAGAGAGGAAGACCTTCAGGCGCACTTCGCCCGTTGGCGTGAGTTTGATAGCCTAAAGCCAAGCGCGCGTCAAGACATTTTTCCTAAAAAAATTTCAGGGCGATTTTGCAACCTGCGATAGAGGCCAAACGGCGTCCAGGCGCGCGGTGCTTCGGCACCCAAAAGCGCGCGGCACAGCGCCACGCAGCTGAGCCCAAAGATCGGCGGCAACAGGCGCGGCGCGGCGGGGCCGGGGGTGAAGGGGCCGCGCAGGTGAAACCCCGCGCGGCGGTAAAAGCCTGGCAGATCGAAGCCAGGATCAAGCGGCAGATGCGCCACAATCAGCCGGCCCGAAAGCGGGTCCAGCACGGTCCAGCCTTGCGCATCATGCAGCGCGGCGAAGCAATGGCGAAAGCCGCGCTTCAGCGGATAAAGCCAGGGCTGATCGGCGCGCCCGCCGAAAAACAGCCAGATGGCCTGCTGCGAATCCTCAGTATATGTATGGGAAATGCGTGGCTTCATGCGACAATGCCCTTGACGCGCAGCGGCCATTCCAGCCGATCCAGCGCTTCACGCCACAAGCGCCAATCATGTTTTTCGGACGGGTAGCGCGGATCAGGCGCGGCACCCCTTTCGCCCCAGATGCGGAGAATGCGCGCATGGGTCAGGTCAATGCGGCGATGGCGGTAAAGGCGGTCCAGGCACTTCACCACATCATCCGGTTCGCAGGGGCGCTGCTTGTCGCCCTTGCCCGCGACAATGCGCGCGCCGTCACGTCGGGCGATCAGGGCGGCCATGGTCCAGAACCAGGCTTCCTCAGCGGAATGAAAGGGCTCGGCCTGGCTGAGCGAGGCAAAGCGGGGGCTATAATGGGTTTTTTGTGCTGCGATCATCGGGGGAAATCTCGCCTTATGGTTGTGGAACAAAGGGAGAATAACCGTATAAATTGCCATGAGCAAGAGAAAAAAGGAAA
>JBIKWX010000159.1:0-8074 GCA_044356095.1 Roseomonas sp. | reverse complement strand
GCTCACGCCATCCCTCGGACAGCCGCCCAAGGCGTCGCCGTCGCCGATCGGTTCAAACGCCACCACGGTTTGCAGCGAAAGCCCGGGCGCGATGTGAAAACCGGTGGCGACTTCACCGAACAGATAAAGGCTGGTGCCACGCCGGGCGGAATCCTTGGCGTTGAAGGTAGAAACACCGTAAAGCCCAAGATCAGCCTCACCCGAAACATGCGGTGTGAAGCCCTGGGCCATGGCGGTGGTCAAGGCGCCAAGGCTTGCAATCACGCCAAGGGCCAGGTTGCGAAGGCTGGTCATGATCATGCTGCGTCTCCCCGCATCGCCGGCACCATCAGCGAGACATTATGCCGGAACATGGCTTCATAGGTCGGTGCCGGGCCTGATTCGGCGGAAAGCGCATCGGCATAAAGCCGGCCGCGCACCCGCAAGCCGGTTTCCTGCGCGATGCGTTGCAGGGTTGCCGGATTGCTCATGTTTTCCATGAAAAGCGCGGTGATGTTTTCCGCCTTGATCTGGCGAATAAGCCGCCCGACTTCGGCGGCGGAGGGCTCGGCCTCGGTTGAAACGCCCTGGGGTGCCAGGAAGCGGACGCCATAGGCTTCCCCAAAATAGCCGAAGGCATCATGGCTCGTGACAATCTTGCGCCGCGCCGCCGGCACCTTGGCGATTTCCGCGCGCACCCATTGGTCCAGTGCCGCAAGCCGCGCGGCATAGGCCTCCGCATTGCGACGATACAGCGCCTCATTGCCCGGATCGGCGGCGATCAGCCCGGCAGTGATGTTGCGGATATAGTGCGACGCCAGGCCCAGATCCTGCCAGGCATGCGGGTCTGGCACCCGGCGCGGGCCGACCGAATGATTATGGCGTCGCCCGGCGCCGCCATGGTCATGCCCCTGATGCGCATGGGCATCCATCATGCGCGGCGTGATGCCATCCGTGGCGGTCACCAAGGCGCCCTTGAAGCCAGAGGACCGGATCATGCGATCCAGCCAGCCTTCAAAGCCGAGCCCATTGCGGATGACGATTGCGGCATTGGCAAGCGAGGCGGCATCTGACGGCTTGGGCTGAAACCCATGCGCATCCTGATCGGCCCCGGCAATGGCGCGGAGCGCAATCCGGTCCCCGGCGATCTGGCGCGTCATATCCGCCAGGATGGAAAAGGAAGCGACAACCGATTGCCGCTGCTGCGCGGGCGCGGGCCGGGCCAACAATAGCAAGGGGGCGAAGAGGACAGTACGGCGCAGCATGGGCGGAAGCCTTCAAGATCACAATGGAATGTTATAATGTAACATAACGCGCGCCTGTCAAGCGCCATGGCCCTGCCCTTGGTAAAGGGCTAAACTCCACCCATGAGTGACGTCTTGACCCCTCTCCCGGAAGCGGAGCACGCCGCGCAGCTTGCCGAAAATGCCGCGCTGGCGGCGCGCTTGCTGCGTGCGCTCGCCAATGAAAGGCGGCTTTTGGTGCTGTGCGATCTGGTCGCGGCGGGCGAGAAATCCGTCAATGACCTCGCCGCCAATGTCGGGCTTTCGCAATCGGCGCTGTCACAGCATTTGGCCCTGCTGCGAGATGAGGGCCTGGTCGCCACCCGCCGCGCCGGCACGGTGATCTATTATCGCCTGGCGGACCCGAAGGCCGAGGCAGTGCTGCAGACGCTGCACCGCCTGTTTTGTGACGCGCCGGATCAGTCCGGCGGGGTTTCCTCGGGCGGGTAGTTCAGCTCCACCGCCACACCATTGGGATCATGCAGGAAGATTTGCGTCTGCCGATCGCGCGGAATGACGCGCGCCGTATAGGTCACCTTGTGCTGATCAAGATGCGCCCGCATGGCGGCAAGCCCGGTGCAGGAAAAGGCGATGTGATCCACAAGGCCGGTGTGCCCCACCTTGCGTTCGGGTAGCCCTTCCTCGCCCTGGCGATCACCGATCAAATGGACGGTCGGGTTGTCGCCACAATAAAGCCAATAGCCAGGGAAGGTGAGCGGCGGGCGATAGCCCAGTTCAAGCCCGAGGATCTTCTCATAAAAATCCTTGGTGGCTTCCAGATCCACCGGGCGGATTGTGTAGTGGTTCAGACCATGCAGGCCCATATCATTTTCCTCCGTTTAATTTTGGTCTTTTTACAGGAAGCGCGCATGCGGCGTCTGCCCGAGCAGATGCTGCCCCACCGCTTCAAAATGCGCGCTGCGGCCTTGCACCTGTTGGCTGACCGCATGGATGTCGCGGAAGCGCCGCTCAAAAGGATTGTCTTCGAAAATCGCGGTGGAGCCGGCTTCCTGATAGATCAATTCAACAACCTCGCGCGATGTCTGAATGGCGAAGGTGGAAGCAAGGCGGATGGAAACGCGTTCATCATTCGTCATCTCAAGCCCCGCTTCCGCGCGCGGCCAGCATTCGCGGAGCGTCTCAAGCAAGAGGCTGCGCGCGGAACGCCAACGCGCTTCGCAGCGCGCCACCAGGCTTTGAATGACATGGCTATCGCGCATCGGGCGCGTGCTTGCTGCCGGTGTCTTGTCTGACGCTAGCTTGATGAATTCATCCAGCATGCCGCGGCAAATCCCAAGCGCCACGCCAGCGAAGCCCGACGCATAGGCATGCGTTGTGGTGAAATGATACAAAGTGCCGCCGGTTTGCCGATTGATCGGCAAATCCCGCTGCACCGTGTAATCATCCGGCACAAAAAGATCCTTCACCTCATAAGTGTCGCTGCCCGTGCCGCGCAGGCCCATCACGCGCCAATTATCGGTGATCTTGGGCACTTCGCGCTTAAACAGCATTGTGCGATCAATCGGGTTGCCTTCGGCATCGGCGCGCAGCGACCCGTCGCGTTCGACAACCTTGCAATGGCCACCAAGCCAGGTGCAGTGCCGGCTGCCGCTGGCAAAATGCCACTTGCCGGTCACCAGATAGCCGCCATCAACAACAACGGCGCGCGATTGCGGCCCCATGCCCCAGGCGAGCACGGCGCGCGGGTCAGCGCCCCAAATCTCATAGGCGATTTCGGGCTTCAAATAGGCCGCCGCCATGGAACAGCCGGATGCCTGCCCGACACACCAAGCGGTGCTGGCATCAGCGGCGGCGATCACGATCTGCATTTGCACGAAATCCTGCAGCGGCACTTCCTCACCCCGGAAGGCGCGGGGCAGCAGGGTGCGGAACAGCGCCGCGCCATGCAGCGCGTCCAGCAATTCCTTCGGCAAGGCGCGGTCGCGCTCGATCTGGCTGGCATGGGCCGCGATGATGGGGGCGATGCGCTTGGCCCGTTCCGCCGGGGCTTCGCCGCCGACATAGCCGGATTGGGTGATTTCCTGCGCTGCACTCATGCCACGGCTTCCTCCCGCTTTCGGGCCGGCAGGCGCCATTGGGTCAAGGCGCTGTCTCAGCCCCGTGTAAATCAGTCGCTTGACCAAATACCGCGCGGGGTGATTTGCGTCAATTCAAAGGTTTTTAGTTGCCCTGCCCGCGAATCGGCCTAGATTGCCCAAATCGGTCGCCTGACCAAAGCCCGGAGCCCATGACCAGCCTGCTTGCCCCGATTGACCCCTCAGCCAGCGTTCGCGACCGGATTTTGGATGTCGCGCAAATGCTCTTTGCCGATCATGGCTATACGGGTGCCTCCACCCGCGCCATTGCGCTCGCCGCCGGGGTCAATCTGGCGCAGCTCCATTATTACTTCGGGTCGAAGCGGGATTTGTTTCGTGCCGCCTATTTGCGCGGGGCGGAGCAGGTCACGGCAGCGCGGCGCCGGGCCCTGGATGGCGCCAAGGCCACCTGGCCCGATGGCCGCATCCCGGTTGAAGTGTTGGTGCGCGCCTTCGTCACCCCCTTCATGCTGAATGGCAAAACCCCCGAAGGCCGTGCGACCATGCGCATGCATGCCAGGCTGAACACGGAACCTGATGATATCTCTCGGGAAGTGCTCAGCACGGTCTATGACGACACGACGCTTGCCTATGTGGAAGCCTTCCGCCGCGTGCTGCCCCATCTGCCGCCAGAAGTGCTTTATTGGCGACTCTATTTCATGATGGGCGCCTATCGCTACACCCTGTTGCGGTCTGGCCGGCTCGAGATGATGTCGGGCGGGGTTTGCGATTCGGGCGATTTCGACATGGCGGTGGAACAGATCCTGCCCTTCCTCTGCGCCGGGCTTTCCGCCCCGGCGCCGGCTGAACCCGCCCCGCCCATGCCGCGAAAACCCTGATTTTACTGGACGGATATTTTCGAGACCTGGATCACTTCCCGCCAGATCGGCACTTCGCGGGCGACTCGGGCGCGGAGTTCCTCAGGCCCGCCGCCGACCACCGGGGCGCCGGCCTGCCGATAGCGTTCCTGCACATCCGGCCGTTGCAGCGCCTTCACCACCTCCCGCGCGAGGATTTCGAGAATAGGCGCCGGAGTCGCGGCGGGGGCGAAAAGCGCCAGGAAGGTTTCGGAATTCGCGTCCTTGATGCCGAGTTCTTCCTGGGTTGGCACATCGGGCAAATCCGCCACGCGGGTTGGCCCGGTTTGCACAATGGCGCGCAATTCGCCCGAACGGAGCTGCGCCATGACGGAGCCCTGCGCCGCGCTGATCACCTGGGTGGTGCCCGCAAGCGCCGCCTGGGTCGCGGGGCCGGCGCCGCTGAAGGGCACGTGCTGCATGTCAAACCCAGCGCGAAGCTTCAGCAATTCGCCCGCCAGATGGGGCGTCGTGCCGATCCCCGGGCTTGCGTAATTGAACTTGTCCGGGTTCGCCTTGGCCTGGGCGATCAAATCCTGCAGCGAGGCAATGCCGCTATTGGGCCTGACGGCCAGCACATTGGGCGAGGCACCCAGCGTGCTGATGGGCGCGAAATCCCGGAAGGGGTCATAGGGCGGGTTGCGGTAAAGGCTTGGATTGACAACAAAAGCGCTGGACGTGACCAGCAGCGTATAGCCATCCCCTGCCGCGCGGGCGACATGGCCAATGCCGATATTGGCGCCGGCGCCGCCGCGATTTTCGATCACCACCGGCTTGCCCAAAGCCTCGCTGAGCGGCGGGGCCAGGATTCGGGCGAGGATATCGGTGGCCCCGCCTGGCGGGAAACTCACCGAAAGCGTGATGGCGCGTTCCGGAAAGGCAGCAAAAGCGGGGCGGAGGGGCAGCAGCGCCGCTGCACCGCCGGCCAAAAGCGCCGCACGCCGGGTGATGTTCTGCGTCATGGTCCAGACATTTCCTTATTGCTTGGGCCTTGGCGGCCTTGGTGCGAAAGCCTGCGGCTGGGCTTGAAGCACTGTCAAGCCGGGCGGGCCGGCGGATTTTCCGCAATTGAAGCAAAACAGCGCGCAAAAATGCCGCTGCCTCGGTTGCGGTGCGGTAAACCCTATGGTAAGCCCCCGCCCGCGCCGGGAGACCACCCGGCTTTCATTTTTCGCGCAAGAAACAGGACCGGGAAAACCCGTGGCTGCCACAGACCAGACCCTTGATAAGGCCGCGCCTTCGGCGCCCAGCGCTGTGGGCGTTGCCGCGCGCTATGCCAAGGCGCTTCTTGACCTTGCCGATGACAAGCGCGGGGCGGAAGCCGGCGCCGCTGATCGCATCGGGGCAGAGCTTGAAGCGTTGTTCGCGCTCTGCCGCGACAATGCGGATATGCGCAATTTCATCGCCGATCCGCGCTTCAATGCCCGCATCCAGCGTGAACGCATGTTCAAGATCCTGGAAAGCGCCGGCATCACCGGTGAGGTGCGGAACCTGGTTGGCGTATTGATCGCCAATCGGCGCCTTTCGGCCCTGCCTTCAGTTGCGCATGCCTTTGGCGCGCTGATCGCGGCGCGCCGCGGCCAGCAAACCGCGGAAGTCACCACCGCCCATGCGCTGAGCGACACGCAGCGCGCGCAGATCGTGGCGCGGCTGACGGAAGCTGGCTATTCCAATGTTCGCCTGTCTGAGACAGTCGACAAATCCATCCTGGGTGGGCTGATCGTTCGGATCGGTTCTCGCCTTTACGACAATTCCATCAAATCCAAGTTGCAACGTTTGCAATACGCCATGAAGGGGGCTGCCTGACCATGGAAATCCGTCCGGCTGAAATTTCGGAAATCCTCAAGCAGCAGATCGCTGGCTTCGATGCTGAAGCGAATGTGGCTGAGGTCGGCACTGTGCTGACCGTGGGCGATGGTATCGCCCGCGTTTACGGCCTGCAGAATGTCATGGCTGGTGAGCTGGTGGACTTCCCCGCTTCCGGCGTGAAGGGCATGGCGCTGAACCTTGAAACCGATAATGTCGGTGTCGTGATTTTCGGCTCTGACCTTTCGGTGCGCGAAGGCGATACGGTCAGCCGTACCGGTTCCATCGTGGACGTGCCGGTGGGCAAGGGCCTGCTGGGCCGCGTTGTGGACGGCCTTGGCAATCCGATTGACGGCAAGGGCCCGCTGACCGACGTGGTGCGCATGCGCGCCGAGGTGAAGGCGCCTGGCATTATTCCGCGCAAATCGGTGCATGAGCCGATGCAGACCGGCATCAAGGCGATTGACGCGCTGATCCCCATTGGCCGTGGCCAGCGTGAGCTGATCATCGGTGACCGCCAGACCGGCAAGACCGCCGTGATCGTGGACACCATCATCAACCAGAAGACCATCAATGCTGGTGATGATGAATCGAAGAAGCTTTATTGCATCTATGTCGCTGTGGGCCAGAAGCGCTCCACCGTTGCCCAGCTCGTGAAGACGCTGGAAGAACAGGGCGCGCTGCAATATTCCATCATCGTCGCGGCCACCGCTTCCGACCCGGCGCCGATGCAGTTCCTGGCGCCCTATACGGGCTGCGCCATGGGTGAATATTTCCGCGACAATGGCATGCATGCGGTCATTTTCTATGATGACCTTTCGAAGCAGGCCGTTGCCTATCGTCAGATGTCGCTGCTGCTGCGCCGCCCACCGGGCCGTGAAGCCTATCCGGGTGACGTGTTCTATCTGCATTCGCGCCTGCTGGAGCGTGCGGCGAAAATGGGCGATGACGCCGGCAATGGTTCCTTGACCGCGCTGCCGGTGATTGAAACCCAGGCCGGTGACGTTTCCGCCTATATTCCGACCAACGTGATTTCGATCACCGATGGCCAGATTTTCTTGGAAACGGAATTGTTCTTCAAGGGCATCCGTCCAGCCGTGAACGTTGGTCTTTCGGTCTCCCGCGTTGGTTCTGCGGCGCAGATCAAGGCGATGAAGCAGGTGGCCGGCAAGATCAAGCTGGAACTGGCGCAGTACCGCGAAATGGCGGCCTTCGCGCAGTTCTCCTCAGACCTTGATGCTTCCACCCAGGCGCTGCTCGCGCGTGGTGCGCGCCTGACGGAATTGCTGAAGCAGCCGCAATTCAAGCCGGTTGCGGTTGAAGAACAGGTGATTGCGATATTCGCCGGCACGCGTGGCTATCTGGACCGTCTGCCGCTGAACAAGGTGGGTGAGTTTGAAAGCCGCCTGCTTGGCGAATTGAAGTCAACCGCGCCGGATATCGTGACCGCCATCCGCAATGATCGTGAGATCAAGAAGGATACGGAAACCAAGCTGGTTGCCTTCCTTGACAACTTCACCAAATCCTTCGCTTGAGGCGGGCCGGACAGGAGCGTAATCCATGCCCAGCCTGAAAAGCCTCCGCCTGCGCATCAATAGCGTGAAATCCACGCGCAAGATCACGCAGGCGATGAAGATGGTGGCCGCCGCCAAACTGCGCCGCGCGCAGAGCCAGGCGGAAGCCGCCCGCCCCTATGCCGAACGTATGGAGCGGATGCTCGCCTCGCTCGGCGCTTCGGTCGCCGGCTCGCCGGATGCGCCGAAGCTCTTGGTCGGCACTGGCGCGGATAAGGTGCATTTGCTGGTGGTGGTGACCGCCGAACGCGGTCTCTGCGGCGGCTTCAACACCAATGTGGGGCGCTTTGCGCGCGCCCAGGTGCGTGCGCTGGAAGCCGAAGGCAAGACGGTGAAGATCATCACCGTTGGCCGCAAGGGCGCTGTCTATCTGAAGCGCGAATTCGCCAGCCGCATCGTTGCCGAAATCAGCTTCGCCAATAAGAAGCGCATCGGCTTTGAAGAGGCTTCCGAAGTCAGCGCCAAAATCAGCGACATGC
>JBIKWX010000158.1:0-8179 GCA_044356095.1 Roseomonas sp. | reverse complement strand
CCTTTGCCCCGCCACGCGCGCCACTGCCCCGGCCGAGGGTAGGGCGGGTGGGCAAGCGCGCGCCACAAAGCCGCGCGCCTGAAGCGCCGCCGCCACCGGTGCCGCTGCATCACCCACCAACAAAACGGGTCCGGCAGGATCGGGCAGATCGGCCAGCGGCAGGATCATGGGCGCTTCCGGCAGCACCGCACCTTGGGGGAAGATTTCCAGCACCACGCGGCCCTGGCGCTGGTCCAGCACCGACCACAACGCCTGGCCCACCCGCGCGGCGGGCGGGATTTCAGATGCCAAAGCCTCCCCCGTGGTCACACCGATCACGGGCTTGCCGAGCGCCTGCGCCAAGCCCTCGGCCAGCGCGATGGCGGTGCGGAGCCCGGTAAAGCCTCCGGGTCCGACACCCACGGCAATGGCATCCAGGCTGGCGGGCGCTGCGCCCGCTTCCGCCAAAACCTGCTCGGCCATCGTGGGTAAGGCGGCGGGGTGCCCGCGCGGTGCCTCATGGAGCGCCTGAGCAAGCAGGGTTCCGTCCTTGACCAGCGCCGCGGAACAGCGCGCCAAGGCCCCTTCAAGGGCAAGGATCAGCATGGCGTGAAATCGTGTTGCTGCATCGTAGGCGTGTTTACGCCAAATCGCCGGCGCAAAGAAACCCTGGCGCAATCCGCGCATTCATGCAGACTTCCCAAAATACCAAATGGGAGAAACACCATGAAGCTGACCCGCCGCGCTGCCTTGGCCGCGCCCGCCCTATTGCTTGCTGTCCGTGCCGAAGCACAGGGCGGCTTTCCCAATCGCGCCGTGCGCATGATTGTGCCTTATACGCCAGGTGGTGTTTCCGACATCACCGCGCGGCTGATCGCCGAGCCCTTGGCCGCCGCCTGGGGTCACCCCGTTCCGGTGGAAAATCGCGCCGGGGCGGATGGTGTGATCGGTACAGAGGTGGTGGCGCGCAGCACGCCGGATGGGCACGCGCTCGGCCTGGTTTCGGTTGCGCATCCAATCAATGCCGCGTTTTATCGGCTTCCCTTCGACACCATGCGCGATTTCACCTTTATCACGCAGACCACGGCGACACCTTTGGTGCTATGCGCGCCAAAAGCCTTTGAACCCAATACGCCCGCAGAATTGGTGGACTATGCCAAACGCAATCCGGGTGTCACTTTTGCCGGCACGGGTGGCGTGGTCCGTCTGGCGCCGGTGCTTTTCGCCGAGCGTACTGGCATCAAGCTCGAAAACGTGCCCTATCGCGGCAGCACGCAGGCGCATCCCGATCTTATCGCCAATCGCGTGAACATCATGTTTGACACGGTGCCGGCCGCGCTGCCGCATATTCAGGCTGGCACACTGAAGGCCATTGCCACGACCGGCGCGCGGCGCAGCCCGCAATTGCCCGATGTGCCCACTATTGGGGAAGCCTTCCTGCCAGGGTTTGAGGCGTCAACCTGGGGCATGGTGATTGGCCCCGCCGGCATTCCGGCACCGGTTCTGGCTAAGCTGAATGCCGATATCCGCGCCGCGCTTCAGGTGCCAAGCGTGGTGGAACGCCACAAGACACTCGGCGCTGAGATTGTCTCCAATACCCCGGACGAAATGCGCGCCTTTACGGAAGCGGAGATGAAAAAATGGGGCGATGCCGCGCGCGCGGCAGGCATTCAGCCGCAATAGTCGCTTTGCGTGCAATGGGGATCGCGTGTTGGTGCGATCCCCGTTTTGGCGTCAGGCTTTTTCGATCTCGCCGCCGCCATCCACCCAGTTCTTGAAGCCGCCCAGATTGCGCACATTGGCATAGCCCATATCATGCAGCGTCTTCAGCACCAGTGCGGACCGCCCGCCAGAGGCACAATAGGCCACAATCGTCTTGGCACGATCGAAATTCGCGTCATGCAAAGCGGAAGTCGGGTCAGCGCGGAATTCCACCAGACCGCGCGGAATGGTCAAGGCGCCCGGCACCTTGCCTGAAGCCGCGACTTCGCCAGGTTCGCGCACATCCAGGAAAACAACATCGGCGCGGCCAACCAGGCCCTTCGCTTCATCAGCGCTGATGCGCGGCACCACGGCTTCCGCGGCGGCGAGCATTTGTTGGACGGTTAGGGTCATGGATCATTTCTCCCAGAATGAAGGGGCATCATAGGCAGTATTCACACTTATCACACAAGCCTTCGGCCACACATGATCACGCCCGAAGCGCTGCCGAAAGCAAATATCGCAGGTCCTGAATTCAAGCTCCATCGCCAATCCTTTCGGAGAAGCGCAACAGGTAGCCGTCAGGATCCTGCACCAGGAATTGCCGCACCTTCACCGAACCTTCGCCGACGCGGTAGGTCTTCTCCTCAGTGTCGAGGAAAAGCGGCCAACCCATCGCGGCCAAGGCCGCCAGGATTGGCGCAATATCCTCGACCGCGATCTCAAGATTGATGCCCCGTCCCAGCGGCGGCTCAAGCGGGCCCGTCACCCAGTCCCGATCCGTCCCCAGTTGGTCCAGCATCACCCGCGCTGAGCCACGCTGAATGCAGGCGAAGCCGTGCTCTGGCCGGTCGTAGATCAGGGCGAAGCCACAAGCCCCGCACCAGAAGGCAAGGCTTCTGGCAAGGTCGCGCACCGAAAGCTCGGGGACGAGGTCGGCGGGGCGGGGTGCGAGGGGTGGGGTCATGGCTCATTCCTCCCCGGATGAGGCGGCATCATGGGGCGCAATCGGTCGAATCGCCCAAGCAGTCATGCGCGCATCAGCGCGCCCCAAAAGGCCATGGCTGCCGCGATGCCCAAGACGCTGAAGGTCCCCGTCATGCCAAAGACACGAAAGCGATAATCCTCAGGGTCTTGCACCATGCCCATACCATGGGACAGGCGTGCGATAACCAGCAGCGCCCCAAGCGCGTGCAGCAGCCATGGCCAGGCGCCGCCCCATTCCGCCAGGATCAACAGCAGCACCGCAAAGGGTACGAATTCCGCGAAATTGGCATGCGCCCGGATGGCGCGTTCCAAGGCGGCATTGCCCCCTGACCCAATCGGAATCCGCCCGGATCGCCGATAGCGAATGACGCGAAAGCTGAGCCAGAGGAAGATCAGCGTCAAAGGCAGGGTCCAGAAGGCGATGATCATGGTGGGACGCGCTCCTTTTTGCCCTGGGCGGGCCATATCCTTGCCGTGTGCCGGCCAAGCAAGGTGGTTTGCGCTTCGGGCATTGCGAAAACAAGCATTCCCATTCCCCGCCCAAACCGCCATAGATTAACGCCATGGCAAGTCAGAAAACCGCCCTCATTCTTGGCGCCGGCATTATGGGCCTTAGCACCGCCTGGGCGCTGGCGCGCGCCGGTTGGCAGGTGCGCGTGGTTGAACAGGCGCCCATCCCCAATCCGCGCGGTGCCTCGGTTGATCAGCACCGGCTGATCCGCCACGCCTATGGCGCGCAGGCCGGCTACATGCGCATGGTTGATCCCGCCTATGCCGCCTGGGAGATGATCTGGGCCACACTCGGCGCCCGGCATTATGTCGAAACCGGTGTGCTCGCGCTGGCCAATCATCAGGGCGGCTGGCTTGCCGAAAGCAGCATTGCCTTGCGCGAAGATGGCCATGCTTGCGCCGATCTGCCGCCGGACCAGATCACCGCACGCTTTCCCATGCTGTCCGATACCGGCATCGCCGCGGCCTTTACCCTGCCGCGTGGCGGCGTTTTGCTCGCGGAACGCATCATTGCCGGGCTTGCCGCGCATCTCGTGACAAAGGGTGTGGTGTTCGAAGCCGCCGAGGTCGCCGCCGCGCAACCGGCGCGCAAAACGCTGCGTCTGACGAATGGTGCGGAACGCAGCGCTGATCTGCTGGTGCTGGCGGCCGGCCCCTGGGGGCCGAGGCTGCTCGGCACTGGGCTTGCCGGACGCGTGGTGCCTTCGCGCCAAATCCTCGTCAGGCTTGAACCCCCTTCTGGCTTCCGCGCCGCCTGGGCAGCCGCGCCCATGCTGCTCGATTTGGCTGAGGATGGTGGGTTTTACGCCGTGCCGCCGGTTGCGGGCACCGCGCTCAAGATCGGGGATCACCGGTTTTCGCGCCAGGGCGATGCCGGGGCCGATCCCCGTGCGGCCTCGCCTGCGGAAATCGAGGAAATCCTGGCCCTGGCCCGCCCGCGCCTGATCAATGCGGCGGGCTATCGCGTGCTCGGCGCCCAGGCCTGCTATTACGATGTGGAAGACCGGGAGGAATTCATCCTGGAAGCCGCCGCGCCTGGTTGCTTTGTCATGTCCGGCTTTTCCGGCCATGGCTTCAAATTCGCCCCGGTTTTGGGTCTGGCCCTGGCTGCGGCGGCAGAGGATAATGGCCTCGCCCGCGCGCTGCCGGGCTGGGCCGCGGGGCGGGATGCCCCGGTACCCGGCCTGCTGGCCGGATTGGAGAGCACAAGATGACCACGACTGCCGCTGATGATCTGATTTTCGGCCTGACGCGCCTGGTTGACCTGCCGGGTCTGACCAATGCCGCCGGCGCGCCTTTGTCAGCCGATGATATTGCGCAAATCGTGACTGAGGCGAACCGCTTCTGCACCGAAGCGCTGCAACCGAAGGCGCAGGAAGCCGATAAGCAGGGTGCCCGCTATGCCAATGGCACGGTGACAACGCCGGCGCATTACCCCGCGCTTTATGACCAATGGCGCGAAGGCGGCTGGCAGGGCTTGGCGGCACCGGTTGACCATGGCGGTCAGGGGCTGCCGCTCAGTCTTTGGACGGCCATGGTGGAATTGGGCATGGCGGCAGATACCTCCTTCATGCTGGGGCCGCTGCTTTCTGCCGGCGCGATTGATCTGCTCCGCCATTACGCGACACCGGATCAGGCAGCGCGCTGGTTGCCGCCGATGATCGCCGGCGAATGGACCGGCGCGATGTGCCTGACGGAACCGCAGGCCGGCAGTGATTTGGGTGTGCTGAGGACGCGTGCGGAACCGCTTGGCAATGGGCGTTATGCTTTGCGCGGGCAGAAGATTTTCATCACCTGGGGCGAGCATGATTGCGCCGGCAATATCCTGCACCTGGTGCTGGCGCGCCTGCCGGATGCGCCGCCGGGCTCGCGCGGGATTTCGCTGTTTGCAGCACCAAAAATCATGCCCGATGGCGCGCGCAATGCCTTCCGCTGCGGCGGCATCGAACGCAAAATGGGCATTCATGGCAGCCCCACCTGCATCATGCTCTATGAGGGTGCAGAGGCCGAGATGGTCGGCGAACCCAATCGCGGCCTGCAGGCCATGTTCGCCATGATGAATAATGCGCGGCTTGGCGTTGGCACCCAGGGTGTGGCGCATGGTGCGGCGGCGCTGAGGCTCGCCGAAGCCTATGCCGCGCAGCGCGTGCAGGGTGGGCGGAGCATTGCGGAACACCCCGATGTTGCACGCATGCTGATGGAAATGCGGGCCACCACCCTCGCGGCCCGGCTGATCATGCTGGAAGCGGCGGTGGCGGCGGATAAGGCGGAGTTGTTGGGCGATGCCGCCGCCAGCGCTCGCTTGGCGCTGCTGATCCCGGTGCTGAAGGCTTGGGCGACGGATCGGGGGGTGGAAACCGCCTCGCTTGGCGTGCAGGTCCATGGCGGCATGGGCTTCATCGAGGATACCGGCGCGGCGCAGGTGTTGCGCGATGCGCGCATTGCCCCGATTTATGAGGGCACGAATGGCATCCAGGCGATTGATCTGCTGACCCGCAAGCTCGCCCGCGATGGTGGGGCGGAGATGCGCGCGCTGATCGCGGAAATCGCAGCGCTCCCCGATGCCAGGCTGCGCGCGGCGGCGGAAGGGCTGGCCCGGACCACGGAAGCGGTGCTCGCTGAACAAGGCCGCGATGCAGAGGCTGGTCAAGCGCTCGCGAGCGCCTATCTGGATGCCGTGGGCTGGGTGCTGGGCGGTGCTCTTCTCGCGCGGGCGGCTGCGGCGGATGGCGCGGCTTATGGGGCGGTGGCGGATTTCTATCTGCGGCGGCTTCTGCCACGCGCCGGGGCACGCTTTGCGGAAATTGAGGGGGCCATGGCGGCTTAGGTTTGCCAAACCCTTCAGGCCGGCCCGGTTTGTACTTCCTTTTGGACATTTGGTACCGTTAAGACGTAAAGACAGATTGCCGGATGAACGCTTCACCACCCTCCCTTTCGCAAACCCGCCCCCATGTCGCCGTGATCGGCGCCGGACCTGGGGGGCTGGCGGCTGCCATGCTGCTCGCTTCCTCCGGCGTCAGGGTCACGGTCTATGAGAAGGATGGCGTGGTTGGCGGGCGCACGCGCACGGTCACGGCGCCCGGCGGCTATCGCTTCGATATCGGGCCGACCTTCTTTTTGTATCCGCGCATCCTGGCGGAAATCTTCGAAGCCTGTGGCGCACGGCTTGAGGATGAGGTGGATCTGATCCGCCTTGATCCGCAATACCGGCTGATCTTTGAAGGCGCCAATCCGGTCACGATAGATGCATCGCCCGATCTGGCGCGCATGGAAGCGGAGGTCGCGAAGATCAACCCCGCCGATGCGCCAGGTGTGCGGAGCTTCATGGCGGAAAACCGCGTGAAGCTGGAAGCCTTCCGCCCCGTGCTGGAACGGCCCTTCCATGGCGTGATGACCTATCTGGCGCCGGAAGTGATGAATGGGCTTCGCCATTTGCGGCCCTGGCTTTCGCTTGATCAGGAATTGCAAAGACATTTCTCTGATCCGCGCACGCGCTTGGCGTTTTCCTTCCAGTCGAAATACCTTGGCATGAGTCCCTTCCGCTGCCCGAGCATGTTCTCCATCCTGTCCTTCCTGGAATATGAACATGGCGTGTTTCATCCGCGCGGCGGTTGCGGTGTGGTGTCTGAAGCCATGGCACGGGTCGCTGAAAGCGTCGGCGTGGATATTCGCCTGAACACCAAGGTTGCTCGCATTGTCTTTGAAGGCCGCCGCGCCGTGGGTGTAGAAGCGGGCGGGCGGTTGCATGCGGCGGATGCGGTGGTGGTGAATGCCGATTTCGCGCATGCCATTCCGGGGCTGATGGAAGAAGAACAGCGCCCGCAATGGCCCGATAAGAAAATCGCCGAGGCGCGCTATTCCTGTTCAACCTTCATGCTTTACCTGGGCATAGAAGGAAAGCTTGATCTGGCGCATCACTCGGTGCTGCTCGCCGAAGATTATGAGAATAATCTGGCGCAAATCGAAGCCGGCATCATTCCGCAAAACCCATCGCTTTATGTGCAGGCAGCGGCTGGCACTGATCCGTCACTCGCGCCGCCTGGGCATTCCACGCTTTACATGCTGGTGCCGGTGCCGAATTTGTTGGGCGGCGCTGATTGGGCGGCTGAGGCGCCGCGTTATCGGCGGCTGGCGTTGGATCGGCTGAAGGCGCTTGGCCTGCATGATATCGAAAGCCGCATCCGGTATGAGAAAATCCTCTCGCCGCAGGGTTGGCAGGATGACTATGCGGTTGGCTATGGGGCCACCTTCAACCTGGCGCATAATGTGCGGCAGATGATGCATTTCCGCCCGCGCAATCGCTTTGGCCGCGCGAAGGGTGTTTATCTGGTGGGTGGTGGCACGCATCCGGGCAGTGGCTTGCCGGTGATATACGAAGGTGCGCGCATCAGCACCGATTTATTGTTGCAGGATCTGGGCCTCGCGCGGAGCGAGCGTAGCCCGCGCCATATGCGGGCCAATCTGTCCGTTTCGGGCGACTGAGAAGGAGAGGGCGCGATGGGTGCCAAGGTAGTTGTCATTGGCAGCGGTTTGGGTGGGCTTGCAGCCGCCGCGACCGCGCAGGCGCGTGGGCATCAGGTCACGGTCCTTGAGCGTAATTCATGGCTTGGCGGCAAGGCGGCGGTGCTGAATATGCCATCACCGGATGGGCGCGGGAATTTCCGGTTCGATATGGGCCCGACCATCCTGACCGTGCCGCGTGTGCTGCGCCGTATTTTCGCCGAAGCGGGGCGCAATCAGCAGCAGGAAATGCCGCTCATTCGGCTTGATCCGCAATGGCGCTGCTTTTTCGATGGCAGCAAGCAGATTGATCTGATCGAAAACGTGCAAGACATGGCGCGTTCCATGGATGCCTTCGCGCCGGGCGGGCCGAATGGTGCAGGGTATGAACGCTTCCAGCGCGTTGCGCGCCATTTGCACAAGGTATCGGAGAAATTCTTCTTCTGGAAGCCGGTGGAAGGCATTGGCGATACGCTGAACCTTGGCGATAATTTCAAGCCGG
>JBIKWX010000009.1:0-25828 GCA_044356095.1 Roseomonas sp. | reverse complement strand
CACCGCCGCCCGGCTCGCGTGTTTTCGCTGTGGTGGATTGGGGCGGCATGGCGGAAGAAGCCATTGCCGACGATATCCACACCATCGCCATTCCTGATGGCCTGCCTTTGGAGCCCGCTATTGGCTTCCCGATTTCCTACCCGACCGCGGGCGCCGCTTTGCTGTGGCGTGGCCGGATCAAATCCGGCGATTGGGTCTTGGTGCATGGCGCAGCCGGCGGTGTTGGCCTGGCGGCGGTTGAAATCGCCAAGGCTTGCGGTGCCAAGGTGATTGCGCGCGCTGGCGTGGCAAAGCACGGCCTGCTCCGCGCACGCGGCGCCGATGCAGTGCTGGATAGTGCGGCACCGTTTCGCGATGCGGTGCGTGCCGCGACCGGCGGGCGCGGCGTGGATTGCCTGGTGGATACGATTGGCGGCCCTGCCTTTGATGAAAGCCTGCGCTGCCTCGCGGATGGCGGCAATCTTGTGGTCGTGGGTTTTGCGGGCGGCGGCATTCCAACCCTGCAAACCAATATCCTGCTGCTCAAGAATATCGGCCTGATTGGCGTGAATTGGGGCACTTATGTCGGGTGGTCTCCGGGTGATGGCCGGCGGGATTATGCTCTCGCTGCGCGCGCGCTTTGGGATCAATTGATGGTCTGGTGGCAGCAAGGCGCCTTAAAGCCCGAAATCCACGCAGCCTATCCGCTTGAGCAGTTTCGTGAAGCAATGGCAGAAGTTTCCGCAAGGCGCAGCGCGGGCCGCGTGATCCTGCGCCCCTGAAGCCACATCGGATGGAACAACCCGCCGCCCATGCCAATCATCGCGTCATTGCGCTGATTGTTGCCTCTGCGTTGCTCATGCAGAATCTGGATAGCGCCGTGGTCGCCACCGCGCTGCCCAGTATGGCGCGCGATATGGGCGAAGACCCGGCGCGGCTGGGCGCGGCCATCACATCCTATCTGGTGGCGCTGACGGTGTTTATTCCGTTCTCGGCCTGGATTGCGGATCGCTTCGGCGCCAAGCGCGTTTTCATGCTGGCGATCATTGTTTTCGTTGTGGCTTCGGCGCTTTCTGGCCAGGCACGAGGCTTGGAAGACCTGATCGCTTTTCGCATCCTGCAAGGTGCCGGGGGTGCAATGATGTTCCCGGTTGGGCGGCTTTTATTGTTGCGCGGCGTGCGCAAGGAAGAACTGCTTTCCGCCATGGCCTGGTTGACGATGCCGGCATTGCTGGGGCCGGTCAGCGGCCCGCCGCTTGGCGGCATATTGACCGATCTTTTCGGCTGGCGCGCGGTGTTCTGGATCAATGTGCCGATTGGCGTGATTGGCTTTCTGCTGGTGGCGTGGAAAATTCCTGCCATCCCGCCGGGCAATCCGGGCAGACCAGATGTGCTGGGCCTTGCCCTGGTTGGGTTTGCCTTGGCGCTTGGCATGTTTGGGCTTGAAACCGTGGGCCGGCATGTGGTGGCGGAACCTTGGCCTTGGGTTGCGCTATGCGCGGGATCGTTGATTGGCGTTGCGGCTTTTTTCCATTGTCGCCGAGCGCCGCGACCGGCGATTGATATCGCGCTGCTGAAAATTCCAACCTTTCGCCAGCCGGCGCTTTTCGGCAGCCTGTTTCGCGTGGGTGCCGGCGCGGTGCCCTTCCTGGTGCCGGTCATGCTGCAAATCGGCTTTGGCATGTCGGCCTCCGAAAGCGGGCTGATTTCCTTCGCGACCGCGCTTGGCGCCTTCACCATGAAGCCGCTGGTGCGCCCGCTGCTCAAGCGCTTTGGCTTTCGCAATGCGCTGCTGATCAATGGCGTTTTGGCATCAGCCGGTATTGCGCTGCTGGCCTTCCCGAATCCCGCCTGGCCGGCGGCGGCGATTTTCCTGCTGCTCGCTTGCGGTGGTCTTTTCCGCAGCCTGCAATTTACGTCGCTGAATACGCTGGTGTTTGCCGATGTGCCGCCGGAAAAGCTTTCGGCTGCGACCAGCTTTTACAGTACTTTGCAACAATTATCGCCCGCGCTGGGCGTGGTGCTGGCAACGGCGACGCTGGAGGCATCGCGCCTGATCGCTGGCCGTAATGCGCTCGCTTTGGCGGATTTTTCCACTGGGTTTCTGGTGGCGGCCATGGTCACGCTGTTGTCCATTCCCATGCTTGCCGCACTCAGCCGGGATGCGGGGGCGGAGGTTTCGGGGCATAAAACCCCATGATGCACCCGCCCGAATAACATGTGCTAAGCTGCCCTGCCTTTGGCGAGGAATCCGAAGATGAAGCTGCCGCGCCTATTGCTGATCCTGATGCTGACCTTTGCCCCGGTGATTGCCTGGGCGCAGGGTTTTGACCTGCCTGGCTTGTCGCAGGAATCCGGCGCCTATCAGCAAAGCCTGCAACGCCGCTTTCCCGCCGGCGGCACACCGCAGCAACGCGCGGCTGCCGAACGCCGCGCGCAGGATGCAACAGCAAGGCGTGATTTCGCCGCCGCTGCCGCCGCTTGGGAAGAACGCATCGGGCTTGGTAATAATACCTCTGATCATTGGCTGGCGCTGGCAGAAGCGCAGCTTGCCCGCACACCGCCGGAAAACAACCGCGCCTTGCAGGCCGCTTGGAGGGCTTTTCAATTCGCCCCGGGCGGAGAACCCGAAGTCCCGTCGCTGTTGCTGATTGCCGAAGCGCTGCGCCGGCAGGATCGGCTTGCGCAACAGGTGGAAGCGCTGGAAGCCGTGATGGAACGCATGCCGAATGATGCGCGCCATAAGGCCGCGCTTGATTCAGCGCGTCTTGCGGCCGGCATGTTGGTACGGCGCGTGAACCCGGAACCGGATGCCGAACCGGCACGCGCTTGCATTACTTTTACCATCCCGCCCGCGCGGCGTGCTGATTGGCGCGCGCAGGATTGGGTGCGCGCTGATCCGCCCTTGCCTAACCTCACCATCGAACGCGAAGCGGATCAGCTTTGCGTGGGCGGCCTGCCCTGGGGTGCAACCACGCGCCTGATCTTGCGTGCCGGCCTGCCCGGTGAAGGTGGCAATCTGCGTGCCGATACGTCGGTTGCTATTGCCATGCCGGATCGTGATGCGCGCATTGTGTTCGAAAACCGCGCCTTCATCCTGCCGCGCGGTCAGGCGCCTCGGCTTGGCGTTGCCACCATCAATATCGAAAAATTGCAGCTTCGCCTGATCCGGGTTTCCGAACGCAATCTGATCTCTCTCCGCGAACGCTGGCGCCCAGGTGAGGCGTTGGATCAATGGATGGCGCAATATATCGGTGATCAAAGCGGGCGTGTGTTGTGGGAAGGCAGCGCGGAATTGCAGGGTGCGGCGCAAAATCGCCTGACGCGCCACGCGCTGCCGTTGGCGGATTTGCTGCGCGATGCCGCACCTGGGCTTTATGTGCTTTCCGCGCGGCAAGGCGAAACCCGCCGCGGCGAAGGTGCTGCCGCCGCCTTTCCCTTCTTTGTCACGGATATTGCGCTGACCGCCTGGCGCGGCGCCGATGGGCTTGCGGTGCAGGCACGCGGCTTTCAATCCGGGCAGGTGAAATCCGGGCTGCGCGTGGCGCTGATGGCGCGCAATAATGATGTGCTGGCGGAAGCGCGCACGGACGCTTCAGGGCTTGCGCGGTTTCCGGTAGCGCTGCTGCGCGGACAAGGTCCGCTTGCACCCTTCGCCATTCATGCCGAAGCGCCGGATGATCTCGCCGCGCTCAATCTTGAAGCGGCGAGTTTTGATCTTTCGGATCGTGGTGCTTCCGGCCGCGCGCATCCCGGACCGCTTGATGCTTTCCTGTGGCTTGATCGCGGCATTTATCGCCCTGGCGAGACCGTCAATCTGACCGGGCTTTTGCGTGATGCCGCGGGTAATCCGCAGGATGTGCCGGTCAGGCTGAGGCTGCGGCGGCCCAATGGGCAGATCGCAGCAGAAATCACGCCGCCGCGCCTGACGGGTGGCGCGATTTCCTGGCCGCTTCGGCTTTCTGATGGCGCTGTCTATGGTCAATGGAGCATTGAAGCGCTGGCCGACCCAGCCTTGCCGCCGATTGGCCGCGCGCAATTCCGCGTGGATGCTTTTGTGCCGGAAGGCTTGGAAGTGACCGCCGGCCCGGCGCCTGGGCCTTTGGTGCCGGGCAATGCGGCGCTCAGCCTGCCGATCAGCGCGCGCTTTCTTTATGGCGCGCCGGGCGCGGGGCTTGCCGGCAATGCCGAGCTTCGCCTGCTGCCGGACGCCGAGCCTTTTGAAGCCTGGCGCGGTTGGCGTTTTGGGCTGCAAGATGAAAACTTCGCGCCTGATCTGATCACACAGGAAATCGCGCCGCTTGATCGCGAAGGGCGTGGTGTTGTCGCGCTTTCGCTACCGCGCGCACCAGACACAACGCTGCCGATCAAGGCCAATGTTATATTGGCGATTGCGGAGCCCGGCGGGCGTGAAAGCCGCGCACGCATTGCCGTGCCTGTGCGTGCTGCCAGCCTATTCCCGGTGCTGCGCCCGGCTTTTCAGGGCGATGCGATAGATGCTGGCGCGGAAGCGGCTTTTGATATCGCCGCCGTCGCACCCGATGGCAGCGCCGCGTCGGCAAGGCTCAGGCTGCGCCTGATGCGCGAAAGGCCGGATTGGCGGCTGGTGATGCGTGATTCCATCGCGCGGTTTGAAACTGTCTGGCGCGATGAACCGGTGGATGCGGCGGAGATCACCATCAACCCCGCCGCGCCCACGCGTTTTGCGCGCAGCCTGCCCTTTGGTCGCTATCGTTTGGAAGTTACCGATGCGGATGGGCTTGGCATGGCATCCTATCGCTTCCGCGCCGGCTGGGCTGGCGTTGAAAGCGCGGAAATTCCAGACCGGATTGATGTGGCAGCGGAACGGCGCAATTTCGCGCCCGGCGAGGTGGCGCGGCTGCGCATCACCCCGCCCTTCGCAGGGCCGGCAACCATCGCCGTTTTGACGGATCGGTTGGTGTCGCTCCGCGAAATCACACTGAGTGAAGCAGGCACCGATATCGAAGTGCCGGTAGATGCCGCCTGGGGGCCGGGTGCCTATATCACCGTCACCGCCTATCGCCCTGGTGAGGCGCGTGAAGGTCGCCCCGGTCGTGCGCTTGGTCTTGCTTGGATTGGTCTTGATCCCGCGCCGCGTCGGCTTGACGTGGCCATCACTGCCCCCGAACGCATCCGCCCGCGCCAGCGTGTGGAAATTCCCATCCGCATTGCTGATGCGCGTGGTGAGGCGATGGTGACGCTGGCTGCGGTGGATGAGGGGATTTTGCGCCTGACTGGTTTTGCCGCGCCCGATCCGGTGGCGCATTTCCTGGGCAAGCGCGCGCTGGGCGTGGATATCCGTGATGATTACGGGCGGTTATTGGCGCCGGCTGAAGGCGCGCTTGCCTTGTTGCGACAAGGCGGTGATGGCGGCCTCGCGGGGATGGGCATTCAGCCACCGCAAAAATTGGTGTCTCTGTTCTCCGGCCCGGTGCGCGTCGGGGCTGATGGTAACGCGGTAATTACGCTGGATATTCCGGATTTCGCGGGCGAATTGCGCCTGATGGCCGTCGCCTGGGAAGGCACGCGCATTGGTGCCGCAAGCCGTGCCATGACCGTGCGTGATCAGGCAGTGGGTGAGGCCGCCTTGCCGCGCTTCCTTGCGCCTGGTGACACCGCGCGCCTGCCGGTGCTGCTGCATAATCTTGAATTGCCAGCGGGTGAGATTGTGGCCGAGCTCAGCACCGAAGGTGCGATTGCGATTGAGGGGCCCGCGCGCCTGACAGCGCGGCTTGCCACGGGTGAACGCGCTGCACCTGCCACTGGGCTGCGCGCGCTGGCGGGTGGGGAAGGCATCTTGCGCCTGCGGCTGAGTGGGCCAGAGGGCTTCAGCGTTTCGCGCGAAAGCCGCATCACCATTCGCCCGGCGCGACCCATGCTGACCGATGTGCAATCAGCCGAATTGCCCGGCGCGGTGGAACGGGACGTGGCGCCCGCCTTTGATCGTTTCGTTGCCGGCTCGGCACAGGCGGAACTCAGTCTTGGTGCCGTGGTGCGCTATGATGCAGCGGCGGCCTTGCGCGCGGTGGAGGCCTTCCCGCTGGCGTGTCTGGAACAAAGCGCCGCGCGTGCGATCGCCCTGAGTGCTGGGTTATTCGCGGCAAACGGCGCAGATCACGCGGCACGGCTGCAAGCGGCGGTACAAGCCATTCTGGATCGGCAGCGCTTTGATGGTGCCTTCGGCCTTTGGTCTGCGAATGCGGAAGCGGAATTATGGCTGACGCCCTTCGCCGTGGAAGCGCTGCTGCGCGCCCGCACCGCCGGTGCCACGCTGCCGGAAGCCGCGTTGAATGATGCGCTGCGTTTTCTGGATGATGCGGTGGGCGATACGGGGGAAGCGACTCCTGAAGAACGTGCGGCGCAAGCCCATCGGCTGCATGCGCTCGCCATGGCAGGGCGCGTGCGCCTTGGTGCTGCGCGGCGCTTGATGGAAAACGCGGGCGATATGCCAACGCCGCTGTCGCTCGCGCAATTGGGCGCGGTGTTCGCGCGCGGCGGGGATCGGGTGCGGGCAGAACAAGCTTTCAACGCGGCGCTATCCAACCTCGGTCGCCGTTGGTGGCATTTTGATTACGGCACGGCGCAGCGTGATGCGCTGGCGGTGGCAAGCCTGCTCAAGGAAAGTGGTTTGCTCGCGGATCGGCTGGCGGCGCTGATGGGCGCATTGCCGGGGCAGAATTTTACGCCGGAGAATACCAGCACGCAGGAACAAGCCTGGGCGGTGCTGGCCGCGGCACGGCTCGGCCAGGGCATGCGCCCGATTGAAGCCAGCCTGGATGGCGTGGCGCTGCCCGCCGCACCGGTAATTGTAGCACCGCTTGCCGGCACAGCACGTTTGCATAACCGGGGCGCAACCACGGTTTGGCAAATGGTGGCGACCAAGGGCATCCCGCGAGAGGCGCAACCCGCCGCGCGTCAGGGCCTGACCATCCGGCGGCATTTCCATGCGCTGGATGGCAGCGCGCTGAACCTTGATACGCTCCGTGCCGGGGATGGTTTTGTGCTGATCCTGGAGGTGCGCGCCGATGCCGAGGATCGGCATCAATTGCTGCTGCAACAGGGCCTGCCGGCCGGTTGGGAAATCACCGGCCGCTTCGGCGCGGGTGAGGTTTCGGGCCTGCCCTGGCTTGGCGCGCTGACGGCCATTGATAGTCAGCCCGCCTTGGATGATCGCTTCGCCGCCGCGGTGACCCTGGAAGGGGAAAACCGCGTCGCGCGCATTGCGGTGCGCTTGCGTGCTGTCACGGCCGGGAGTTTTGAACTGCCAGGCGCTGAGGCGCGGAATATGTATCGGCCCGCATTTTTCGCCCGACAGAATACCGGGCGGATCGCGGTATTGCCTTAACCGCCATCCTTGTTTGGGCGGCGGCGAAAGGCATCCAGGCTGACAACCTCGCCCGGCGGTGCTGGCGCGGGGCTGGGCGGCGCGGCCGGGGCTTCGGGTACGGCGGGCAGGCCGACTTTTTCGTCTTCCAGACCGCTTGGCGTGAAGCGAAGCCCAAAGCGCACATGCGGGTCATGGAACATGGTCAGCGCACCAAAGGGGATCACCAGCTTCGCCGGCGCACCGCCGAAATGCAGCGTCACGCCAAAGCGTTCCGCCACGCGGTCCACAAACAGCCCTTCGAATTGGTGCTGCAGAACAATCGTGATTTCTTCAGGGTACTTCGCCTTGAGGTGCCCTGGGATAGCAACACCCGGATGATCTGTCCGGTAGCTCAAATAAAAATGATGCTCCCCCGGCATGCCGTGTTCGGCGGCATGTTCCAAGGCGCGCCAGGCGACTTCGCGCATCGCGTCTTCGGTCCAGGCTTCATAGGGAAGCAGGCTTTCGGGAGGGGGGGATTTCTCGCTCATGCGGCGCAGGTCTTAGAACCCTTCGCGCTGCCTGGAAAGAGTGGGGGGCTTCTGTTGCCCGGCGCCCCCCGAGCCGCGCTTACCTATTAGGCAGCGAGTGCGGCAGCCTCACGGCTGTTATCGTTCGCACTTAAGGTTTAGCCCGATAACGGCGGTACAATGCCGGGCAAAAGCGTCCCCTTTACCACGCGCGTCGAGCCTGTTTCGCCCCCATCTGCCGCTGATAAGGCGGGTGATTGGTGGAGGCGCCGGGTACCGCCCCCGGGTCCGCAACGCTTATTCCGAGCCGTGTTTATCGCCATAGTCACCGAAGTGACGCAGCATATATAGGCGTTGTGGCGCGTGATTTCGAGGGGGGGGGCTACGCCCCCGGCAGCCCCTTTTCCACCACGCGCGCATAAAGCGCCGCGCCATAGGGAATGGCTTCGTCATTGAATTGATAGCGCGGGTTATGCGGCATGGCGCCATCACCATTGCCAAGGTAAATATAGGCGCCGGGGACACGTTCCATCATGAAGGAAAAATCCTCAGACCCCATGCCCGGTGGCTTGTCGCGCGCTACCTTGGCATCGCCCACTAATTCGGACGCCGCCGCGGCATAGGCTTCGGTTTGCTCCGCATCATTGATGGTGGGGGCGAAGATCAGCCGGTAATCCAGGCTGGCCGAGGCGCCAAAGCCGGCCGCGACCCCTTCGGCCACGCGCTTCAGCCCTTCTTCGATCTGCGCGCTGACTTCCCGTGCAAAGAACCGCGCCGTGCCGGAAATTACCGCGGTTTCGGGGATAACATTATAGGCATCACCGCCCACCACCTTGGTCACACTCACCACCGCTGCATCGCGCGGGGAGAGATTACGCGAAACAATGGATTGCAGCGCGGTCGTGACATGGCAGGCGGCCAATACGGGATCAATCGAAACTTCCGGCCGCGCGCCGTGGGAACCCTTGCCGGTAATGGTGATATCGAAAAACGCGCCGCCGGCCGCGGTTGGGCCGCTGTTGATCGCATATTCGCCAAGCGGCATGCCGGGGCGGTTATGCATGCCGTAAATCGCATCGCAGGGGAAACGCTCAAACAGCCCATCCGCCAACATGGCAAGCGCGCCGCCGCAGCCTTCCTCCCCCGGCTGGAAGATGAAGTGGACAATGCCATCGAAATTGCGGGTCTGTGCCAAGTATTTGGCAGCGCCCAGCAGCATGGTGGTGTGCCCATCATGCCCGCAGGCATGCATCGCCCCCTTCACCGTGCTGCGAAAGGGCAGGTCTGTCAGTTCATCCATCGGCAGCGCATCCATATCGGCACGCAGCCCAATGGCGCGATTGCCGGAACCATTGCGGAGCACGCCAACCACGCCCGTACCGCCCACGCCGCGATGGACTTCAATCCCCAAGGCTTCCAGCGCGGTGGCCACTTTCTCTGCCGTGCGGAATTCCGCCATGCCGAGTTCCGGATGGGCATGCAGGTCACGCCGGAAAGCAGTGAGTTCGGCCTGGTGGCGGCGGATGGCTTCAATTGGGGACATGGCGGGCTCCGGTGGGCTGATTTCCGCTGCATCCTGCCCGGAACTGGCGCCTCGTGGAAGCGTCCGCGCTTGACCCGCCCCGCCCCCGCCGCTACCGCCAAAGGGTCCCAACAGGCGAGTCTCACCATGGCGCTTACCGAAGCACAGCAGCAGGAAATCGCAGCCGCGCGCGCGAATGAGGCGCCGACGCGCCGCCCGAGCGTGCCGGCGCTGGAAGCCATGCTATTCGAGGCGCTGCCCGTGCTGGATCACGGCTTTGTCCGGGTGATTGACTATATGGGCGATGATGCCGCCATTGTGCAGGCAGCGCGCGTATCCTACGGCCGCGGCACCCGCGCAGCGAATGAGGATCGCGGCCTGATCCGGTACTTGATGCGCCATCGCCACAGCACGCCGTTTGAGATGTGCGAAATCAAATACCATGTGAAGCTGCCGATCTTTATCGCGCGCCAATGGATTCGGCATCGCACCGCCAATGTGAATGAATATTCGGCGCGCTATTCCATCCTGGACCGCGAATTCTATATCCCCGCGCCGGAAAACCTGGCCGCGCAATCTTCCATGAACCGCCAGGGGCGCGGCGATGTGCTTGAAGGCGCTGAAGCCGCGCGCGTCCTTCATCTGCTGCGCGAAGACGCGACGCGCAACTACGATCATTACCTTGAAATGCTGAATGAGGATGATGAGGGCGCCGCGCGCGATGAAAACCGCCAGGGCCTGGCGCGCGAATTGGCGCGGATGAACCTGACACTCAATGCCTATACGCAATGGTATTGGAAGACGGATTTGCACAATCTGCTGCATTTCCTGTCGCTGCGCGCCGATGCCCATGCGCAGTATGAAATCCGCGTCTATGCGGATGCCATGTTGAAGACCGTTGAAGCCTGGGTGCCGATGGCTTTTGAGGCCTTCCGCGATTACCGCATGGGCGCGGTCACACTTTCCGCACAAATGATCTCCATTCTGCGCCGCATGCTGGCGCATGAGGCTGTGACGCAGGAAACCAGCGGGCTTTCCAAGCGCGAATGGCGGGAGATGATGGATATGCTGGGGCAAAAGGTCTGACCCCATGTCCGATGCGCGCGGCCGGGGCATGGCGCGTCAAGTGCACTCTGGCGTTCAGGCACGGCCAGCGGCGCGAAAAGCGAAAACCCCGGCTGCCGGGTGGCGTCAGCGCTTTGGCTTCATCATCGCTTTTGTGCTGGCAGCGCTGATCGGCCTGCCACTGGCGAATGCGCTGTTGGGGGAAATCGCTGCCATGGTGCTGGCTGCCTTCATTGGCGGTTTTGCGCTGGGGCGCATGACGCTGAGAAGGCGCTAACCCCCCTCACTCCAGCACAATCTTCGGCGCCGCATCTGCCTTCGCCGCCGCCTTTTCCCAGACGCGCCGCGCAATGCGCCGATAGGTTTGCGCTTCATCCGATTCAGGCCGCGCCATCACAATGGGCGTGCCGGCATCGGCCAATTCGCGAATTTCCAGCTTCAGCGGCAATTCACCCAAGAATTCCACGCCCAGCCTCTCCGCTTCCCGCCGCGCGCCGCCATGGCTGAAAATATCCGCGCGATGGCCGCAATTGGGGCAGCAGAAGAAGGACATGTTCTCAATGAGCCCCAGCACCGGGACATTGACCTTCTCAAACATCCGCACACCGCGCCTGGCATCCAGCAGCGCCACATCCTGCGGCGTGGAGACAATCACCGCCCCTGCCAAGGGCACGCGCTGAGACATGGTCAACTGCGCATCCCCCGTCCCTGGCGGCATATCCACAATCATCACATCCAAGGGGCCCCAGGCGACCTGCCCCATCATCTGTTCCAACGCGCCCATCACCATGGGGCCGCGCCAGATCATGGGCGTTTCTTCCTCCACCAAAAAGCCGATGGACATGGCCTTCAGCCCCCAGCGGCTGAGCGGGGTGATGCGCTGGCCCTCAGACCGCGGCCTTTCCCGCGTGCCGAGCATTTGTGGCAGCGATGGCCCGTAAATATCCGCGTCCAGCAGCCCGACCTTGAGGCCATCGGCGGCCAAGGCCACCGCCAGATTGACCGCCGTGGTGGATTTGCCGACGCCGCCTTTACCTGACGCAACCGCGATGATCGCCCGCACATCGGAAAGCAGCATGGGGCCGGGACTGGCCGGGCCGCGCGGCGCGGCGGGGCGGGCCGGGGCTTCGGCGCGATGCGCCGTCAGCACCGCGGTGGCTGAGATCACCCCCGGCACGGCGCGGGCGGCGGATTCGGCGGCGGCGCGCAGCGGTTCCAGACTGGCGGCGGCTTCGCGGGCCACCTGCAGCGCGAAATGCACCATGCCATCGCGCACCACCAGGCCCTGCACCATCCCTGCCGACACCACATCCCGGCCCGAAGCCGGGTCCTTTACCGCCGCCAGGGCCTTGGTCACCGCTGCCGCCAAATCATCCGCCATCGCTTGAAAAGCCCTTATCCATGGTCAATATCCGACCGGCCCGGCATTACAGCGCCGTTAGCTGCTTTGCGGGAGGGTCGCGCGCCTCTATATGGGGCTTGGCTTCCCGCTTGAAGCATCCCGCCCAGCTTTGGGCCTTTGGTTTTTGACGTTCACCTGCTGGAGGCCGAGCCTTTCATGCCCTGGAATAACAATAGTGGCGGTCAAAGCCCCTGGGGCAATCCGCGCCCTCAGGGCCCTTGGGGCCAGCCGCCTTCGGGTGGCGGTGGTGGTGGCGGCCAGGGTGGCCGTGGCCCGGATATAGATGACGCGATTCGCCAGGCGCAGGACGCGATCCGGCGCGTGCTGCCGAGCGGCGGGGCGGGCGGCGGCAAGCTTTTCGCCCTGATTGGCATTGTGCTCGCCATTGGCTGGGCAGCGTCGGGGTTTTATCGGGTGCAGCCGGATGAACAGGGCGTGGTCATGCGCTTTGGCGCCTTCAGCCATACAACTCAGCCTGGCTTGAATTATCGCCTGCCCTGGCCGATCGAAAGCCACACCACGCCTCGGGTCACGCGCATCAACCGCGTGGATATCGGCTTTATCGGCGCGCAGGATGGGTCCGTCACCGGTGGTCGCGTCATGGCGGCGCGTGATGTGCTCGAAGAAAGCCTGATGCTGACGGGCGATGAGAATATCATTGACATTGATGTCGCCGTGTTCTGGCGCATTCGCGATGCGGGTGAATTCCTGTTCAATACGCGCAACCCCGAAAGCACGGTGAAGACCGCGGCCGAGAGCGTGATGCGCGAAGTGATCGGGCGCACCGCGATCCAGCCGGCGCTGACCGAAGCGCGCGCGCAGATTGAACAGGAAGTGCGCCGCGGTGCCCAGGCGATCATGGACCAATACAAGGCCGGCATTGAAATCACGCAGGTGCAATTGCAGAAGGTGGACCCGCCGGCGCAGGTGGTTGATGCCTTCCGTGATGTGCAGCGCGCCAATGCGGACCGTGAGCGTCAGCGCAACGAAGCCGAAAGCTTCCGCAATGACATCATCCCCCGCGCCCGTGGTGAGGCTGAACGCATGGTGCAGGAAGCCCAGGGCTTCCGCGAAAGCCAGGTGGCGCGTGCCGGCGGTGAAAGTGCGCGCTTCCTATCCGTGCTTTCGGCTTACGAACAGGCGCGCGATGTGACCACGCGCCGGATGTATCTGGAAACCATGGAAGAAATACTCCGCCGCAATCCCAAGGTGATTGTGGATGACCGGCTGCAAGGCGTGGTGCCCTTCCTGCAATTGGGTGAAACGGGTGGCGCGCGTCAGCCGCCTGCCGCCGTGCCGCAGCAGCGGCCCGCGCCGCTGCCACCAGGTGCGGCTGCCGCACCCATGATGCAAAACCGTCCGGGGGTTGCGCGATGAACCGCTCCATCATTCTGCTTGGCGTCCTGGCGGCGGCGATTTTCACCGCGTCTTCCACGCTGTTTACCGTGCACCAGACGCAGCAGGTACTGATCACGCAATTCGGCGAACCGCGCCGCGTGATTCAGGAACCGGGCCTGCATTGGAAGCTGCCCTTCATCCAATCGGTGATTGGCTTTGATCGGCGCCTGCTTGATTTTGATGCGCCGGGCGAAGAAGTGATCCTGGGTGACCAGCGCCGGCTGATCGTGGATAGCTTCACGCGCTATCGCATCACTGATCCGCTACGCTTCTTCCAAACGGTGGGCGCGACCGAGGCCGGCATTCGCGCACGGCTTAATTCCATCGTCACTTCATCCTTGCGGCGCGTTTTGGGTAATGAGCCCTTGCTGGCGGTATTGTCCACGGATCGCGCGCGCATCATGGGTGAAATTCGCCGTCAGGTGAATGAAGAAGCGCGCCAATTCGGGATTGCGGTTGAGGATGTGCGCATCCGCCGCGCCGATCTGCCGGGCGAAAACACGCAAGCCATCCTGTCGCGCATGCAATCCGAACGTGAACGCGTGGCGCGCGAAGCCCGCGCGGAAGGTGCGGAAGTGGCGCAGCGCGTGCGGGCGGGCGCTGAACGCGAACGCACGGTGCTGATCGCGGAAGCCCAGGCGCAGGCCGATATCCTGCGCGGTCAGGGCGAACAGGAAGCCATCCGCATCTTCGCGGAAGCCTTCCAGCGCGACCCGGCTTTCTTCCAATTCTGGCGCACCATGCAGGCCTATCGTGAAGCCTTTGCCGAAGGCGATACGCGGCTGGTGCTGACGCCTGATTCGGAATTCTTCCGCTACTTCCGCGAAAGTCCGAATGGCCTTCAAGCCCCGGCGCCTGCGCCGCGGTGAGCTTTACCACGCTGCTCCAGGGCATTGCCGTTGTGCTGGCCCTGGAAGGCTTGGCCTATGCCATCGCGCCGGGCTTCATGCGGCGCGCTTTGGCAAGCCTGGCTGAAACGCCTGAGGCACGGCTCAGAATAGGCGGGCTGATCGCGGCGGCGGGCGGTATTGGCCTTGCCTGGCTGCTCAGGCTTTGGTGACGCGGTCGCTTTTTGTCGCATTTCGTTGCAGTGAGATGGCTTAAATTCGCCTGACCGACGCCAATCTGTTAGGATTATAGATGCCTGCCCCGAGGAGAGCTTCCTTGCGTATCGCCCATCTTGCCCTTGCCGGCGCCATGGCCTTGGCACCGCTTGCCCCCCTGCCGCTGATCAGCACGGCCCAGGCGCAGCAGCGCGCGCCGGAAAGCTTTGCGCCACTCGCGCGGGAATTGCTGCCGGCGGTGGTGAATATCTCCACCTCCAAGAATGTCGCCCCGCGCGGCGGCCGCCCGAATGCGCCTGAAATGCCGCAATTGCCGCCGGGCAGCCCGTTTGAGGAATTCTTCCGCGATTTCTTCAATCGGAACCGCCCGCCCGGGCAAGGCCAGGGTGAAGGTCCGCAGCAACGCCAGCGCCGTGCGCAATCGCTCGGGTCCGGCTTCATCATTGATGCCCGCGAAGGGATTGTGGTGACCAATAATCACGTGATTGACGGCGCTGATGAAATCAATGTGATCCTGCAGGACAAGACCAGCATTCGCGCTGAATTGGTGGGCACGGACCCGCGCACGGATATCGCAGTGCTGCGCATCAAGCATGACAAGCCGCTATCCGCCGTACCCTTTGGCGATTCGGATCAATCGGAAGTGGGTGATTGGGTGATTGCCATCGGCAATCCCTTCGGCTTTGGCGGTACGGTCACGGCGGGGATTATCTCGGCCCGCGGGCGCGATATCGGCCAGGGGCTCTATGATGATTTCATCCAGACGGATGCTTCGATCAATCAGGGCAATTCCGGCGGGCCTCTATTCAACATGCGCGGTCAGGTGATTGGCATCAATACGGCGATTGTCTCACCGAGCGGTGTTTCTGCCGGGCTTGGTTTTTCCATCCCGTCCAATTTGGCAACGCGCGTGGTGGCGCAGCTCCGTGATGCGGGGCGTGTGCGGCGCGGCTGGATTGGCGTGAATATCCAGGCGGTGACGGATGACATTGCCGAAGCGCTTCGCCTGCCTGTGGGCACGCGCGGTGCCCTTGTGGCGAATGCGCAAGCCGATGGCCCTGCGGCCAAGGCGGGCATTCGCTCAGGCGATGTGATCATCCGCTTCAATGGCGTGGCGGTGCCGGAAATGCGTGCGCTGCCGAGGATTGTCGCGGACAACAATGTCGGCAGTGCCGTGCCCGTGGTGATCTGGCGCGATGGCAAGGAAGAAACCGTGAGCGTGACTTTGGGCGAATTGCCGACGGAACAGCGCCAGGCGAGCGCTCCGGCGGCGCCGCCTCCCGGTCAGGGGCCGGTGGAATTGACCGGGCTTGGGCTGCGGGTTGCGACCATCACGAATGAGCTTCGCCAGCGCTTCAACCTGAAGCCCGAACAGCGCGGCGTGGTGATTGTGGAGGTGATCCCCGGCACCCCGGCGGCAGAGCGTGAACTCCGCCCCGGCGATGTGATTGTGGAAGTGCAGCAGAACCGCGTGACAACGCCGGCGGAAGTGCAGGAGCAGATTGAGCGCTTGCGCCGCCAGAACCGCAATGTCGGGCTGTTTGCGGTGGAAAACGCCGGTGGTCAGCGCTTTGTGCCGCTGCGGCTCAATGCCCAGGGCAATGCGCCGGGGTGATGTGGCACCTTGCCATCATATTGGTCTGATCGGGCGTTGGCCTGATCAGACTTCCTGTCTTTTGCCTAGCATCGCCGCGCTGAGGCTTGAACGCGCATCATTCTGAAAGCCTTTAGCCGCGCTGATCTGCGTAGCGTTGATCGCCTCAGCCATCGTCGCCCGCCTCGATTTGCGCTGAGGGCGTTTTTCACCGCAAGCTTCCGCCCGCCTTTTATCATATGCGGCAGGACAAGATGGAAAACGCCAAAAAATCCCCCCTCGGCATTTACAATGAGCATTTGCAGCGGGGCGAACTTGCCTATCAATTCAGCCCAAGCGTCGGCAAGGCTGTGTTCTATCCGCGCATCATCTGCCCTTATACAGGCCACGAAAATCTGGAATGGCGAATCTCCAAGGGGCTTGGCACGGTGCATGCGACCACCGTGGTGCATCCAGCGCAGGGCGAGGCTTACAATGTCTGCCTGGTGGATATGGATGAAGGTTATCGGCTGATGAGCCGGGTTGAGGATATTGACCCGATGGCCGTGAAGATCGGCATGCGCGTGAAATTCCGCACGCATCATCAGGGCGGCGATGAAGCGCCCATCCCAGTCTTTACAGTGTTGGAGGGCTGAGGCGATGGCCAGCATGCAACGCGGCAGTGTGGCCATTGTGGGCGCGGCGGAATCGGATATCGGCAGTGTCGCCGCCGATATGTCGGTGATTGATTTGATGGCACAGGGCACCGTGCGCGCCTTGGCCGATGCGGGGCTGACGCTTGCTGATGTGGATGGGCTTTTTTGTGCAACAACGCAGGCGCGGACATCGGCCATGTCGCTCGCGGAATATCTGAAAAAGCCGGATGCCTATGTGGATTCCACCATTGTTGGTGGGTCATCCTTTGAAATTCATGTGGCGCATGCGCAAGCCGCGATTGAAGCCGGGCTTTGTTCGGTTGCCGTTGTTGCCTATGGCAGCACGCAGCGTTCTGCCGGGCGGAAAAATGCCTCGCCGAGGGAATTCAACCCTTACGAGACACCCTTCAAGCCCTTCATGCCGTCCACCGCCTATGCCATGGCGGCAAATCGCCACATGCATGAATTCGGCACCACGCGGGAACAATTGGCGGAAGTGGCGGTGGCGGCGCGCAAATGGGCGCAGCTCAATCCCGTTGCCTTTGATCAAAGGCCGCTTGATATCGCGGGCGTGCTTGGGGCGAAGATGGTGTCCTACCCCTTCACCGTGCGCGATTGCTGCCTGGTGACGGATGGTGGCGGTGCGATTGTGCTGACCTCTGCCGCGCGGGCGAAGGCGCTGAAAAAGCCACCGGTTTTTGTGCTGGGGACAGGCACCAGCATTACCCATGCCAGCATTTCCAATATGCCGGATTTGACGCGCACCGGGGCGATTGCCTCCGGCGCGCGCGCCTATCAGGCGGCCGGGCTTGGCCCGCAAGATATGGACATGGCGGAGCTTTATGATGCCTTCACCATCAATACCATTCTGTTCCTGGAAGATTTGGGTTTTTGCAAAAAGGGCGAAGGCGGTGCCTTTGTCGCCAATGGCCGCATCGCGCCGGGTGGTGCCTTCCCGGTGAATACCAATGGCGGTGGCCTGTCCTACTGCCATCCCGGCATGTATGGGCTTTACTTGCTGATCGAAGCGGTGCGGCAAATCCGTGGCGAATGCGGCGCGCGGCAAGTGCAAAAGCACGATACCGCCATTGTGCATGGCAATGGCGGCGTGCTGTCGGCGCAGAGCACGGTGATTTTGGGCGGGGCTGCGACGGTTTAGGGGAGGGCGCCGCCCCACCGTCTGGAACCCGCACCAGATCGCATCAGTTTCAGCCGAAGCCAGCGCGCTGCGGCAAGCCAAGCTTTTGGAAAAGCCGCACTACCGGACACATGCCAGTGAATGACGCCTGGATAAGATGCAGCCCCATAAGGCCCGTTACCCAAAGCCAGCTTGGGCTGTGATAAACGCCCAATAGAAGGCTTCCCACCACAACCACGCCAACAACGAGTAGTATCGCGCGTTCCAAAGACATGTTTTTGCTCCCTGTCTTGGGCAAAGATAAGCAGGATCCATGCGCAATCGCAACAGAAAATGATGCGATAGGTTACGGCACGCCATCCGGTGGAACTGGGGCGTTCTGGCAATGCTTGCCCTTTGATTACCCAAGCGCCGCTATTCCCGATTGAGGCCGGATGCACCGATGATCTCGGTCCATTTGGCGATATCCGCTGCGATCCTTTGCCGGAGCGCTTCGGGGCCGCGCGCCGCCGGGGCAGGGGCAGTGCTGGCCAAATCCCGGAGCCGCCCTTGCAGGACCGGGTCCTGTTGGGCGCCCTCAATCGCCTCAGCCAGGCGCGCAATGACAGGGGCAGGGGTTGCTGCTGGCGCGGCAAAGGCGTTCCAGATCACCAGATCAAAACCTGGCAGGCCCGCCTCGGCAAAGCTTGGTACATCGGGCAATTGTGCATGGCAATGGCGGCGTGCTGTCGGCGCAAAGTACGGTGATTCTGGGCGGGCCAGCGACGGTTTAGGGGGGTTACCCTCAATTTACGTCTTTTTTGACGCGGCGCCGTAATTCAAGTTCTGACATTGAAGGGCAATTCTAATCTTGACGTAACATCAAGTTTTTGGTATCAAGATCTCGTCGGGGGAGCCCTCAGGGGGTACTATGTATCGGAGTAAAGAGAGCGCCTCCCTCGGCGTTTTACTGGCCCAAGGGGCGGCTATTGTCTGGAGCCGCCACGCCCTTGAACGCGCCGTTGAACGCGGTGTTTCGAAACTGGATGCGGAGCGTGTGATCAAGCGGGGCCGCGTCACCGGCCTGGATATGCAGGCAAATGGGCAAGAACGCTGGCAGCTTGCTGGCAAGGATGAGGATGGGCACGCCTTTACCGTCGTGATCACCCCGATTGCGCCGAATATCCTGGTTGTCACTGTCATCACATGAAAGGGAGAGAATCATATGCGCCGCGTATTGCCACGATATGAGGAAAGCGGCCTTGGCCTTCCCTACCCGGTCGTGCTCATCAACGCGGCCGAGGAGCATGCTGACGCAGCCGGCAATGTGCTTGGCGTGTCGGTCCCTGATCTTGAGGGCTTGGCGGCCGCCGTTGCGGTTGCGCGCGCCTTTCTGCCGGTGGAACTGACCGGCAGTGAGGTGCGCTTCATGCGCAAGGTAATCGGCATGTCGGCCAAGGATTTTGCCGAGGCGCTGAAACTTGACCCCGCGTCTCTTTCCCGGTGGGAGAACAACAAGCAGAGTTTGGGAGGCTGGGCGGAAAGCCAGGTCCGGCTTGCGACCGTTGCCATTCTCACGCAGCGCATGCCAAGCCTGAAGCCAGATATGGAAAAGTTGTTTCGCATGGTGCCGCGTAAGCGCGAAGAAGGCGAAGCCTGGCCGCTTTTCGAAATGCGCCTTGAACCACCGAGCGTAAACGAAGCCCCGCGCAACGCTGGGGAAAGCTGGGCGGCGCTTCAGGCGGCGTGAAGGCCCCTCGCGCTTTCGCGCCGCACGCTTTATGTCTCCCGCCATGGAGTATATCTCAACACGCGGGCAGGCGCCGGCCCGGGATTTTGAAGGCGTATTGCTGGCGGGCCTCGCTGAAGATGGCGGGCTTTTCGTGCCGCGCCATTGGCCGGAGCTATCGCCCGCCGAATGGCGCGCCATGCGCGGGCTGTCCTATCCGGAATTAGCAGCACGCATCATCGGGTTATTCGCGGGGTCCGGCCTGCCGCTGAACACGCTCTGCCAGGATGCCTATGCTGTCTTTGGCCATCCGGCGATTGTGCCGCTGGTGCAGTTGGACCAGCGGTGTTTTGCGCTTGAGTTGTTCCACGGCCCGACCCTCGCCTTCAAGGATATGGCGCTGCAATTGCTCGGGCGGCTCTTTGACCATGTGCTGACCAAGCGCGGGGAGCGTGTGACGATTGTCGGCGCAACCTCAGGCGATACCGGTTCCGCCGCCATTGAAGCCTGCCGGGATCGCGCGGCGGTTGATATCGTCATCCTGCATCCTGAAGGCCGCACCAGCGAAGTGCAGCGCCGGCAAATGACCAGCGTGCTGGCACCCAATGTCAGCAATATCGCGATCAAGGGCGATTTCGATGCCTGCCAGGACCTGGTCAAGGCCATGTTCAATGACGCGCCCTTCCGTCAGGAAATGCGGCTTTCGGCGGTCAATTCCATCAATTGGGCGCGGATTGCGGCGCAGATCCCCTATTATGTCGCGGCGGCCTTGGCGCTTGGCGCGCCGGATCGGCCCGTCGCCTTCAGCGTGCCCACCGGCAATTTCGGCAATGTGCTGGCCGCCTGGGCTGCGATGCGCATGGGCTTGCCGGTGGCAAAGCTGATTGTGGGATCGAACCGCAATGACATCCTGGCGCGCTTCCTTGCCGCCAATGACATGACCGCGCGCCCGGTCGAGCCATCGCTTTCGCCTTCCATGGATATTCAGGTTTCCTCCAATTTCGAACGCCTATTGTTCGAATTGCAGGGGCGCGATGGCGCCATCACGGCGGAAGCCATGCGCCGCTTCCGCGCCGAAGGCCGCATGCCGATCGCGGATGCCGCTTGGCGGGAAGCGACCCGGCTATTCGCGGGCTTTACCCTGGATGATGCCGGGACACTCGCTGAAATCCGGCATTTGCATCAGGCGGCGGGGTATCTGGCTGATCCGCATACCGCGGTCGGCACCGCTGCCGCGCGCGCCTTGGCGCCGGAAGACCGTTCAATCCCCGTCGTGGTGGCCGCCACCGCGCATCCGGCGAAATTTCCCGATGCGGTAGAACGCGCGACGGGGCTGCGCCCCCCTCTGCCCGCGCGGCTTGCCGACCTATATGATCGGGAAGAGCGCTTTTCTGTCCTGGCCGATGACCTCGGCGCGGTGGAAGATGCGGTTCGTGCCCATGCCCGTCGCAATACAGCCTGAAAAGATCAAGCCACCCATGACCGAAGCCGTCCGCGTTACCCGCCTTGAAAATGGCCTGACGATTGTTTCCGAAAACATGCCGCGCGTGGAAACCGTTTCCTTCGGCGCCTATGTCTCGGTAGGCACGCGGCATGAAACGCCGGAAGACAATGGTGTTTCGCATTTCCTGGAACACATGGCCTTCAAGGGCACGGCGCGGCGCGATGCGGCGGCGATTGCGCGGGAGATTGAGAATGTCGGCGGGCATTTGAATGCCTATACCGCGCGCGAACAAACCGCCTATTACGCCAAGGTACTGAAGGAGGACACGGCACTCGCCGTTGATATCATCGGCGATATCCTGACGCATTCAAGCTTCGAGCCTGAGGAAGTTGAACGCGAACGCGGCGTGATCTTGCAGGAAATCGGTCAGGCGAATGATACGCCAGATGATATCGTGTTCGATCACTTCCAATCCACGGCCTTTCCGGATCAACCGATGGGCAGGCCCGTTTTGGGGACGGAAGACTCAATCAAGGCCATGACGCGCGATGCGCTGAGGGGCTATATGGGCCGCCATTACGGGCCTTCTTCCATCGTGATTGCGGGCGCCGGCGCGCTGGAACATGATGCGCTGCTTGATTTGGTCGGCAAGCATTTCGCTGATCTGCCCAAGGTGGATATCGCCGCGCCTGAGGCCGCGCGTTATGCCGGCGGTGAATTCCGCGAAGACCGTGATTTGGACCAGGTGCATATCGTGCTTGGTTTTCCCTCGGCCCCCTATCGCGACCCGATGCATTGGCCAACCCAGGTGCTGGGCACGCTGCTGGGCGGCGGCATGTCATCGCGGCTGTTTCAGGAAATCCGCGAAAAGCGCGGCCTGGTTTATTCCATCTATGCCTTTGCCTCACCCTTCAGGGATGGCGGTCTGTTCCAGATTTACGCGGGCACCGGTGAGAAGGAAGCGGCGGAATTGATGCCCGTGACGCTTGAGGAATTGCTGAAGGTGCAGCGCGACGTGACCGAGGATGAATTGGCCCGCGCCAAGGCGCAGCTGCGCGCTTCCTTGCTCATGTCGCTGGAATCAACCGGCAGCCGTTGCGAACAGCTTGCGCGGCAATTGCAGGTGCATGGCCGCGTGATCCCGATTGAGGAAACCAAGCAGCGCATTGCCTCGGTCACGGTGGAACAGGTGCAGCAGGCCGCGGCACAGGCTTTCCGCCAGCGCCCGACCTTGGCCGTGATGGGACCATCGGCAGAGGTGCCAACCCTTGGCACGATCATGGAGCGTTTGGCAGCATGAACCGGCTGGATGCGCTGGCTGATCTGATCAAGGCAGCAAAAGCGGCGGGGGCGGATGCGGCGGATGCGTTGCTGATTGCCTCGACCTCGCTTTCCGTGGAGCGGCGCCTGGGGGCGATTGAAAAGCTGGAACGCTCGGAAAGCCTTGATCTTGGCTTGCGCGTTTTTGTCGGCAAGCGTCAGGCGATTGTGGCTTCCACGGAACCAAACCCGAAGGGATTTGCCGCACTCGCGGAACGCGCGGTGGCGATGGCGCGTGTGGTGCCGGAAGACCCCTTTGCCGGCCTGCCGGAAGCTGTTGCCATTCCCGCCCGTGCGCTGGATTTGGAAGACCCGAGCGAACCCACCGCCGAAACCCTGCTGACGCGCGCCGCCGTGGCAGAAGAAGCGGCGCTTGCGGTCAAGGGCATCACCAATAGCGAAGGTGCGGGCGCCGGCTGGGGGCGGACCGAAATCGCCCTCGTCGCGTCCAATGGTTTCGCTGGGCACTATGCCCGCACATCGCATGGCATTTCCGCGACCGCTGTTGCCGGCGCAGGCACGGGGATGGAGCGGGATTATGATTATTGGCAATCGGTCTATCTGACCGATCTGCCGGACCCGGCCTTGGTGGGGCGCGTGGCGGCGGAAAAGGCCGTGCGCCGGCTGAACCCGGTCCGCGCCAAGACCGCACGCATTCCGGTGGTGCTCGACCCTCGTGTTTCGGGTTCCATGCTTGGGCATTTGGTGGGCGCCATCAATGGCGCGGCGGTGGCGCGAGGCACTTCCTTCCTGAAGGATGCCATGGGCCAGCAAATCCTGCCCGCGGGCATGACCGTGCATGATGACCCAACGCGTGCGCGTGGCCTGCGTTCCCGCCCCTTTGATGGGGAAGGCATGCCCGGTGAAGCCCGCGCCATTGTGCAGAATGGCGTGCTGACAAGCTGGATCATGGATTGGCGCAGCGCGCGGCAATTGGGCCTGGCCTCCACCGGCCATGCCAGCCGCGGCACCGGCGGCCCGCCCGGCCCGGCGCAAAGCAATCTGTGGCTCTCGCCCGGTACGCTGACCCCAGAAGCGTTGATGGCCGATATCAAGGAAGGGCTTTACGTCACGGAATTGATCGGCATGGGCGTGAATGGCGTGACCGGCGATTACAGCCGGGGTGCGGCGGGCTTTATGATCCGGGACGGGGTGTTGGCGGAAGCGGTGAGTGAAATCACGGTCGCGGGCAACCTGAAGCAGATGTTCCTGAATATGACCGTCGCCAATGATCTGGTCTTCCGGCGCGGGACGGATTGCCCGACGCTCAGGATTGAGGGGCTGACCCTGGCGGGGGCTTAATAACGGGCCACCCCGCTTGCGCCTGACCCGGCGCTTGGGTTACGCAATTGTTGCAAAGGGGCGCCCCGCATGGATCGGCCATTGATTGAAATTCCCATCGCTGAATTGATGGCCGCGGCGCGGCAGCTTCGCCGTGCGTCGGTTCTGGTGGTGGGGGACGCCATGCTGGACCGCTATGTCTATGGCCGGGCCCAGCGCATCAGCCCGGAAGCGCCGGTGCCGGTGCTGACCGTGGAACGCGAAATCGCCATGCCGGGCGGTGCCGGGAATGTGGTGCGTAACCTGACCGCGCTTGGCGCGGCGGTGGCTTTTGTCTCAGTTGTCGGCGATGATCAGGCCGGCAGCGACCTGACCGGCCTGATCGGCGGCCAGCCGGGCGTCGAGCCCTGGTTGCTGGTGCAAGGCGGGCGCGCCACCACGACCAAGACTCGCTTTCTGGCCAATGGCCAGCACATGCTGCGGGCGGATCATGAGGAAGTGGCGCCGGTTCAGCCGCGCCTGGCCGACCGGCTGGTGCGGATTGCGGGCGATGCCGCTGCTGCCACCACGGTGATGGTGCTGTCCGATTACGGCAAGGGCGTGCTGGTGGGCGATACGCCGGCGCGGCTGATCCAGGCGGCGCGCTCGGCTGGGCGGATTGTGGTGGTTGACCCCAAGGGGCGTGATTATGGCCGCTATGCCGGGGCCGATCTGGTCACGCCAAACCGCGCCGAATTGGCAGAAGCGACCGGCATGGCCGTGGATACGGAAGATAATATCATCTCTGCCTTGCGCGCGTTGCGCGATGCGCATGGCTTTGGCGCCGTGCTGGTGACGCGCAGCGAAGACGGCATGACGCTTTTGGAAGGCGACAAGCTGCATCATTTCCCGGCCGAAGCCGCCGAAGTGCAGGATGTCTCCGGCGCAGGTGATACCGTTGTCGCGACCATTGCCGCCGGGCTTGGCGCCAAGCTGCCGCTGCCGGTCGCGGTGCGGCTGGCCAATATCGCCGCTGGCATTGCGGTGGGCAAGGTTGGCACCGCGGTGACGCGGGAAGAGGAGATCCTGGAAGCCCTTGGCCCCGAACGTGGCGCGCTGCGCAAGGTGATGTCGCGTTCCGCCGCGCTTGAGCAGGTGGAGCGTTGGCGCCGGCGCGGCTGGCGCATTGGCTTCACCAATGGCTGCTTTGACCTGCTGCATCCCGGCCATGTGCATTTGCTGGAACAGGCGCGTTCCTGGTGTGACCGGCTGGTGGTGGGCCTCAATAGCGATGACAGTGTGAAGCGCCTGAAAGGCCCGGCGCGGCCCATTCAGAATGAGGCGGCGCGGGCGGCTGTGCTGGCATCGCTCGCGACTGTGGATTGCGTGACGGTATTTGATGAGGAAACGCCGCTGGAATTGATCCGGCTGTTTCAGCCCGAAGTGCTGGTGAAGGGCGCCGATTACACGGTGGAAACCGTGGTGGGGGCCGAGATTGTGCAGGGCTATGGCGGGCAGGTGCGCTTGGCCGAATTGCTGCCGGGCAATAGCACCACCGCGACCGTCGCGCGGATGAAGGGCTGAGCATTTTCAAGCCAAGTGGAATTACTTGGCGGCTCGGAAAAATGCGATCAGACATTTGAGCATTTTCAAGCCAAGTGTAATTACTTGGCGGCTCGGAAAATGCGATCAAAAACGTCCCGATTACTCCAGCTTGAGCGCGGCATTCACCTCCCGCGCTGCATCCGGGTCTTGCAGGGCGGCCAGGCGCCCGGCGGCCAGCACCGCGAAGCGATGCAGAAGCGCGCGGCGGCGCGGGGGCGAAAGGCGCATAAAGGGGGCTTCGCGAACCACCTCTACTTCCAGCCGATCCGTGACCAGTAGCCCGACATCTTCGGGTAGGATCTCACGCGGGAAATCCAGATCCACCGCGAAATAGAGCTGGTCGCACCAATCACGATATACCTGCCATTTTTCGTCCGAGAGATAATCCTCGGCGGTGGATTTCACCTCAATGGCAACAAAGCTGCCATCATCCGTGAGCGCGATAATGTCCGGGCGATGGCTATCGGGCAGCGGCATTTGCGCCACGGGCGCCCAACCCGCCAGGGCGCAATAGCGCATGGAAGCCCGCACGATGCGATTCGCCCGAAGGGCGGCGGTGATCTTGTCCATGGGGGAAGCTTTCCGTCCCGGCGCGGGCGGCGTCAAGCAAAAGATGGGGGTGGGGCGCGCTTGGGCGCCCGGGTCAAAAACCGTAAAACCATGCTGGCGCAAAGCTGAACCTTCAATTAAAGACGCCCCTTCGCCCCGTGCCAGGGGGTAGGTCAGGGGTATTGACCCCGGCAGAGCATTGAAGAGCGAAAGATATGGGACTGCCCGAAGCGCAAGGTCTTTATGATCCCCGGAACGAGCATGACGCCTGCGGCGTTGGCTTCATTG